>CAJXXT010000042.1 GCA_913063495.1 uncultured Gammaproteobacteria bacterium
TTCCGTGATCTAGCTCTTAATGATCAACTTATAGCCGCTATTGATGCGGTAGGCTATGAGAAACCCTCTCCAATCCAAGCAAGGACTATTCCTTTGTTGCTTGAGGGGCGGGATGTTTTAGGACAGGCGCAAACAGGAACCGGTAAAACTGCTGCCTTTGCACTGCCAACTATATCAAATATTGATGTTAACTTGAAAAAGCCCCAGGCGATGATTCTAGCGCCTACGCGAGAGCTTGCTATTCAAGTGGCAGAGGCATTTCAGACGTACGCATCAAAACTAAAAGGTTTTCAGGTACTGCCAATCTATGGTGGTCAGGATTACGGGATTCAGTTACGCAGCCTTAAGCGAGGTCCTCAGGTCATTGTTGGGACACCTGGTCGTGTAATGGATCACATGAGAAAAGGGACGTTAAAGCTTGATGCTTTGAAGGTGCTGGTTCTTGATGAGGCGGATGAAATGTTGCGAATGGGCTTCATTGATGACGTTGAATGGATACTGGAACAGACACCAAAAACGCGACAAATTGCACTGTTTTCTGCAACGATGCCTGACGCGATCCGACGTATTGCCACTAAATATCTGAATAATCCCGAACAGGTTACGATTAAAGATAAAACGGCAACTGCTTCAACAATACGTCAGCGATACTGGGTTGTTTCTGGTACACACAAGCTGGATGCGCTAACTCGCATGTTAGAGTTTGAAGCGTTTGATGGCATGATTATTTTTGTCCGAACAAAAAATGCGACGATAGAATTAGCCGAGAAACTTGAGGCGCGAGGTTATGCTGCGTCTGCTCTCAATGGTGATATCCCTCAGGCGCAACGGGAAAGAACCGTTGATCGCTTAAAGACTAAAAAATTAGATATTCTGGTAGCTACTGATGTTGTTGCTCGTGGTTTGGATGTGGAGCGCATAAGCCATGTTATAAACTATGACATCCCTTATGATACTGAGTCTTATGTTCATCGAATAGGCCGTACTGGACGGGCAGGACGAGAAGGGGATGCAATCCTTTTTGTTGCGCCTCGTGAACGTCGCATGTTGAAAGCTATTGAGCGTGCAACAAAGCAGCGCATTGAGGAAATGTCACTGCCATCTGCAGATGATATTAATGTAAAGCGTGTTCAGGATTTCAAGAACAAGATCACTGAAACGCTTGGTCGTGATGATTTGCAGTTTTTTAACCAGTTAATTGAGCAATATCAAGCTGAGCATGAGGTTAGTGCAACGGAAATTGCTGCTGCACTTGCTCAAATGTTTCAAGGTAAAGAGCCTTTCTTGGTAAAAGATAAGCCACCAAGAAAAGAGCGTCCTTCAAGAGATCGTGATGATCGAGGCGACCGCGGTGATCGTGCTGGAAGAGATTCTCGTGGTAAAGGTAGGGAGCGTGGCGAAAGGGGTGAGCGAGGCGATAGGCCTGCTCGTGGCCCAAGAAAAACGCCGCAGGTTGAAGAAGGTATGGATCGTTTTACCATCATGGTTGGTAAAACACACGGCGTAAAGCCTGGTAATATCGTTGGCGCCATCGCTAATGAGTGTGGCTTGGAAAGTGAGTTTATCGGCCATATTGGAATTGGTGAGGATACAACAACGGTTGATTTGCCCTCTGGCATGCCTAAGGAAGTATTTGAGACGCTAAGGCGTATACGTGTGTGTGGTCAGGCATTGGATATTTCTAAGCTTGATAAGAAGAAAAAAGCGCCGTATAAGTCGAAAACCCCGCAAGCGGAAAGCCGAATAAAGAAAGAAGATTAGTAAATTAGAATGGCCCGATTATTCGGGCCATTCTTTTATCTCCTGGGTGAAATAATTTACCAATAACCCAGGGTTTGGGATCATATTCTCGTCCGCAGAAACTCCCAGCGTTACCTTCCCATCATAACTAAGAATACTAATCCCTACGCCCATTTTTCCAGACTGAGGCCCACTAGTGCATATAAAGAGGGGTGTTTCACGGGGTTGTGATTTAGTGCGGGATTAATTTGCAATAAAAAAGTAAAGTAAAGGCGTGTTCTCGTGCTATCTGAAAATGGTAAAACAGTTTACTATTAAGGTTGGAATAAACGCGCTAAACTAATGAGATTAGGGCTGATGCTGCGGTTAACGATTTTAGAGGTTTGTTTGTGATAAAAGTTTTTGTTGTTGATGATCACGACCTAGTAAGGATGGGTATAACGAGAATGCTAGCGGATGTTGATGGTATCGACGTCGTGGGCGAAGCATGCAGTGGCGAGGAAGCGCTTAGGGATGTTAGAGAGTTTAATCCTGATGTGGTTTTAATGGACGCCAAGATGCCCGGAATCGGAGGTCTCGAAGCCACAAGAAAGCTGCTTCGTCAAAATGCCGATGTTAGAGTGATTGCGGTAACTGTTTGTGGCGATGAGCCTTTTCCTACTCGTTTTTTGCAGGCGGGGGCCTCGGGTTATCTTACTAAAGGTGCTGCCCTTGATGAAATGGTAAAAGCCATTCGTTTGGTGCACTCTGGACAGCGATATATAAGCCCGGACGTTGCGCAGCAGTTGGCGTTAAAACCCTTTATTGCTGATGGCGATGGATCTCCTTTTGATCAGTTGTCTGAGAGAGAATTGCAGATTGTACTGATGATAGTGAGCTGCCAAAAGGTTCAAGAAATCTCTGATAAGTTGTTTTTGAGTCCGAAAACAGTTAACAGTTATCGTTACAGGGTGTTTGATAAGCTCGGCATTAATAGTGATGTTGAATTGACGCTGCTCGCTGTGCGTCATGGCATGCTTGATGTTGAGTCGATTCCTAACGAATAATACGGTTTTTTGTGGAAGCCAGTTCGTTTAATATACCGTCCTTTTTAAAGTCACTCACTCAGCATCCTGGGGTTTATCGGATGCTGGGGGATGGTGATGCTTTGCTGTACGTGGGGAAAGCGAAAAATCTTAAAAAACGTGTTTCCTCGTATTTTCGAAAAAATGTCGATAGCCCAAAAACAAAAGCATTAGTAGAAAAAATACGAAAAATTGAGGTAACAGTAACGCTCAGTGAAACAGAGGCGCTACTGTTAGAGCACACCTTAATTAAAAAGCATAAACCTCCCTATAACATTCTTTTACGTGACGATAAATCTTACCCATATATCTACCTTTCTATGGGTGAGTTTCCGAGATTGTCTTATCATCGTGGCGCCAAAAAAGCCAAAGGGCGTTATTTTGGCCCTTACCCTAGTGCTGGGGCGGTAAGGGAGTCAATGGCGTTATTGCAAAAGCTATTCAAGCTGCGCCAATGTGATGAAAGTTTCTATCGGAATCGCTCAAGGGCATGTTTGCAATATCAAATAGGCCGCTGCAAAGGGCCTTGTGTGGATCACGTTGATGCCGACGAATATAGTGTTGATGTAAAACATACGGTATTGTTTTTGGAGGGGAAGGATCGTCAGGTTGCCGATGAAATTACGAGTCGGATGGAGCTTGCGTCCGCTGCGATGGAGTTCGAGCAGGCCGCTTTTTTTAGAGATCAAATTATTGCAATCCGCCACGTTCAAGAGCAGCAGTTTGTAACTCAGCAGGAGGGCGATGTGGATATTTTTGGTGTCGCCGTCTCCGGAACGATTGCCTGTGTTCACGTGGTTTTTGTTCGTGCAGGAAGGGTTATCGGGAATAAAAACTATTTCCCCAAAACCTTAGGTGAGCTTGATGTTTCTCTAATATTAGAAGGTTTTTTGCCTCAGTATTATTTGGGCACTCGCAACGGAAGAGACCTTCCAAAAGAAATAGTCATTCCCGAAAGAGTGTTGGCGCTTGATGTGTTGGAAGCTGCGCTGCTAGAAAGCGACGGGCGTAAAGTGGAAATCAAAACCGCAGTGAGAAGTGTTAAGGCTGGGTGGATCAAAATTGCACAGGCGAATGCCGAACAGAATCTATTGAGCCATGTCGCAAATAAAGAAAATATACGCCAGCGGTTTATTTCGTTGCAAGAATTATTGGGAGTGGACGAGCTACCTCAGCGGTTGGAGTGCTTTGATATAAGTCACACGCAGGGGGAGAGTACGGTTGCATCCTGTGTTGTTTTTAATCAGTCCGGGCCGATAAAATCTGACTACAGGCGATTTAATATTGAAGGTATTACTCCTGGTGATGATTATGCCGCAATGAAGCAAGTATTGGAGCGTCGCTATACGCGCCTTAAAAAAGGTGAAGGCAAGTTTCCCGATATTTTAGTTGTGGATGGGGGTAAGGGTCAGTTAACGCAGGCGCGTGAAGTATTACAGTCACTGCAAATCCAAGGGGTGATGCTTTTGGGTGTGGCAAAAGGTACGACGCGTAAAGCCGGTTTAGAAACTTTGTTTCTTGAGGGTGACAGTCTAGGATTTTCTCCTAAGGCAGATGATCCAGGGTTGCATTTGATTCAACATATACGCGACGAGTCACACCGGTTTGCTATTGCGGGGCATCGTCAAAAGAGAGCTAAGACAAGAAGAGTTTCCCCGCTGGAAGGAATAGAAGGGATAGGGCCCAAGAGGCGTAGAGAATTATTGTTACATTTCGGCGGATTTCAGGAAATAGCACGCGCAAGCCAAGGAGAGTTAACAAAAGTGAAGGGTATTAGTGCTAAAATGGCGGCTGATGTTTACGCGGCACTCCACAATGACTAGTCAATGACAGAGGGTGGCAAGTAGAAAGCGTGTTAAATGCATCCAACCATGCTAAATTCAGCCGTATATTGCAGTGCTCTGCGCTTGAGTGTCGTTCATTAATTAAGAGAAGTTATGTCTAAAGGTAGTGTAAAGCATTCAATTTATACCATTCCAAATATTCTAACAATGATGCGGATACTGGCCATCCCTGTCATTGTACTTGTGTATTATTTGCCCTTTGAGTGGAAGTATCTCGCAGCTGCAGCGTTATTCGCGGGAGCCGCGTTTACCGACTGGCTTGACGGCTACTTGGCAAGGAAGTGGGAGCAAAGCAGTGCTCTAGGAGCCTTTCTAGACCCTGTAGCGGACAAACTTATGGTTGCCGTGGCTCTTGTCTTGTTGGTTGAATCCCATGCAAGTGCCTGGCTTGCGGTCCCTGCATTGGTCATTATAAGTAGAGAAATTACAATATCAGCCCTTCGGGAGTGGATGGCCGAGGTCGGTAAGCGGGCCAGCGTCTCGGTATCAAATGTCGGTAAGGTTAAAACCTTTGCTCAAATGACAGCAATTACAGGGTTGCTGGCTAGACCGCCTAGTTTTGAAGACCCGATTGTCATATTAGCGTACGGCATCTTATACATCGCCACGGGGCTTACTTTATGGTCGATGGTTGTGTATTTGCGAGCTGCGTGGCCTATTTTAAAAGAAGCGTAATGTAAGTCGTGAATTTAAAACAACTATTTGATGTTTAATGGAAAATTCCAGTTGACTCTCACCGTTACAAATGTAGAATACGACTCCCATCAAGCACTGCTTGAAAAGAATAGAGCGGGAATAGCTCAGTTGGTAGAGCACAACCTTGCCAAGGTTGGGGTCGCGAGTTCGAGTCTCGTTTCCCGCTCCAAGTTTTAGTTAGAAGCCTCGTGGCACAGGTTAGAAGGCGCGATAGCAAAGCGGTTATGCACTGGATTGCAAATCCACGTAGGCCGGTTCGACTCCGGCTCGCGCCTCCATTTTTATGTAAGCCCATCTATATGCCCGGATGGCGAAATTGGTAGACGCACAAGACTTAAAATCTTGCGGTGGCAACACCGTGCCGGTTCGATTCCGGCTCCGGGCACCATATCTTAGTTTCAAGATATCTCATCTAGTTTCAAACCCTTTTAAAATCTACAGCGTTGGTCACAATCAAACCCTCCAAAGATTCACCCAAATTCCGGCCTAGACGATAGATTTTGAAAGTGCCTTGATTCGCCTCACAGTGTTAAGTAGAGGTCCTTTAGCGGATGTGATGCTGTCCGGTTTGAGCGTTAGGCAGAGTAGAAAATCTAACTTTTCATTATGCGCGTCATGAGGCTATCACTCGTTTGGCTTCAAAATTAGAAGTATTGGAATTAGTCCTTTAACTATCACCTTTCTAGTCTAGCCGTGACTTGATCGCTTGGACTTTTTCAAATCCTCTACTACCAAAATAAAAGGCGTATGTTGTGCCAAGCAATACCGTTAGTAGTTGCTGCCAAGGTGCAACGAGTGCTGCTCTTTCGACGTCTAATATAAATATTGTTAAGTAGGCCAGTAGAACGGTGGATAGGGTTAGAAAGGCCAGCGCTAGAGGTCGTATATTTTTAGACAGCCAGCTGTCTGAGGTCATATCGTTGGCGTGTCGTTGGGTTATTTCGTTGTCGAATTTCGCAACCGCATCCAGCTGGTTTTTTTCGAATTTATTGAGTTCCTTTTCGAGTGCAATTTTAAGCGTTGCCCTTTCTTCATCGGAAGTCACTAAATCGTCTATCGCCTTTCCAGCTGATGTTATAACGTCTGAAACGCCTGATGAGAACAGATCGGTAAACCAAGACATATTTTTTCCCCTTTTTTTATATTTGTATTAAGCGGGCTAGGAAACTTAGTTAATTATACTAACTATAATTTCTGTGAACTGCTATCACAATCTTAGGGCTCGGCTTTATGGGGGTTAATGTAGATAATACTGGTCAGTTAATGATTGTTAATTTGGTTGGTAGTTATTGGGTCATTAAATTGAGGGGGGTGGGCAGTATGGCGTAGGGGGTTGGGGTGTTAGAAAGGCTAGGAAAATACGTATTTTCCTAGCCAGCTGGTTAGCTATCGAAGGGTTATTGCGTGTAAATATCCGGCACTCAATCGGTACCCCTCTGAGATATAAAGAACCTGGTCAGCTGATAGTGATAGGCTGCCAGGGATAGGGTAATACCATAGCTCTTCATGAGTTTCTCGGGATATGGCATGAACACCGATATCACTGGATAGAAAGATCATGTTATCAGTAGCGATGATATTTCGGTGAAAGGATTCGACATCTGGGTCACTGGGTTCCCAGCTCCAAACAACGTCACCGGTAGCTTCATCCAATGCTTCCAATCTTAGAGGGGTATTTGAGGCGGCAAAAACTTTACCCTCCACCAGAGCGGGGTGTGTTAAATACTGGCTTTCGGACTTCCACGCGACAACGCCATCAGTTAAATCAAAACTGATTAAGCTACGCTCACGATAACCTTCTGCACTAGCGCTAGCTCTTCCGCTAAAATTATCCCCGGAGAAAGAAATTACGTTATTCAGAGAGCCTCGAATGGTTGCCCCAATATGTGAGTAACCGGTTTCATCAGGGTCAGGGTCTTCGATAGTTTGTAATAAGGAGCCGTCAGTTGGGCTCAGAACATTTAGTGATGTCCCGGAGTATTGGTAGATACCGTCACTGTCCACTGCGGGAGTAAACATATCATTATCACCGTAACTGTCCGATTCCCACATATAGGTTCCGATACTGTCAAACGCAGAAACCTTGCCACCATAATAGCCTGTGTTGGCGTAGGCTATGCCTTCAAAAACAGTGGGTGAGAGATATTGAGGCCATTGGGAGCTGAAAGGTGTGTAGGAAAGTACTTCGCCTGTAACTGCGTCAAATACCCACATAAAAGTATCATCGTGGCCAGAGGTTGATATGTAAACTTTTCCCTCTGATACGCTAGGTTGGTTCAATTGCGCGACTGCGCCAAAATTATACTCCCATATTGAGCTACCGTCGGCTTCATCTAGGGCGTGAAGCTTTTGCTCTCGGAAATAGTCATCCTCTGAAACATATACAATACCATTAGCAATAATGGCCGGGCTGATATCGGGGCTTACTCCTTCATCTTTGTTGGGGCGCTCCCATTCCCAGAGTGGGGCGAATTTAGTTGCATCCAAAGTTACTGGAACATGACCCGTATGAAGATTATTACCCTGAAAGGTCTCCCAATCAGGTAAAATTGGCTTACAACCTTGTGTTAACAGAAGCGAACCTAAAGCGATTGCTTGTATAACGTTCCTCGTCATTATTATTATCCTTTTTATTGGTGTAAATCGGGGAATATATTACGCAAAATTAGTTATGATCACTAGATAATTATTTGCAACGGTAAAAAATAATTGGTGAGCCTCCAGCTCTTGAAGTTATCACCTTTAAGGGGCGAGTATTGAGCCAAATATCCAAATATCCAAATATCCAAATGGCGTATTCTATCTTGCTGCCTTTTATTTACAGGCGGCAGTAGTACGCAGTTTGATTTATTAAGAGGTGTTTAGTAATGGGAAGTACTTATCAGTCCCTATTTGAAAAAGGGCTAATTAAAAGCCCCCCGAAGTTCTTGGACACCGCCATTCAATATGAAGTGGTAATGGGTTCTATAGCATACGGTGTGGCGACTGACGCTTCGGATATGGATGTGTATGGTTTTGCTATCCCTCCGCGAGACTATGTTTTTCCTCATCTTAGAGGAGAGATAGCAGGGTTTGATGAACCGGGTGTACAGTTCAATCAATTTCAACAGCATCACATAATCGATAAGAGCGCTATGGGTGGTATGGGACGTGAATATGATATGACGTTCTATTCCATCATTAAATATTTCCGATTATTGATGGATAACAATCCTAATATTATCGATTCGTTATTTGTACCTCGAAACTGTGTCTTATATTCGACGCAAGTAGGGGAAATGGTGAGAGAAAATCGCCATATCTTTTTGCACAAAGGGTGCTGGGCAAAGTTTAAGGGTTATGCGTACTCCCAGGTACACAAAATGAAAACGAAGGAACCTATTGGTAAGCGTAAAGACACGATTGCTGAATATGGTTATGATGTGAAATTTGCTTATCATGTGGTGAGACTACTTAATGAAGCCGAGCAAATATTGACGGAAAAGGATTTGGATTTGCTTCGTAATAAGGAGCAACTAAAAGCTATTCGTCGCGGTGATTGGAGCCAGGAACAAGTTGAAGAGTATTTTGTATCAAAAGAACGAGAGCTTGAAACTCTGTACTCAAAAAGCACGTTACCTGCTAAACCTGATAAAGATAAGATCAAGGTTTTGTTGTTGGAGTGTCTTGAGCATGCTTATGGCAGCTTGGATAAGTGTGTAGTGGTCGAGGATGAGGCCGTCAGGGCATTGGGGCAAATACAGATAATATTGGATAGTGTGCAAAATATTAGGTGATAGATCAGATATAAATATCTGAAGGTTGAAATGATGTGTATAAATGAACGAATTCAAGCCGAGCTTGACCGTCTTGAGCGTGAAAAGGATATAAAGATACTTCTGGCTGTTGAGTCGGGGAGTCGTGCGTGGGGGTTCCCATCACCTGACAGTGATTATGATGTGCGTTTTTTATATATGCATACCACAGACTGGTATTTGAGTGTGAGCGAACGCCGTGATGTCGTAGAGATGCCGATTGATGATGTGCTTGATATTAGTGGTTGGGATATACGTAAGGCATTTCGGCTCTTGTTAAAGTCAAACGGAACGCTTTATGAGTGGCTATCTTCTCCCTTGGTATATCGGGTTAATGAGCTTCGCATTGCCCCTATAAAAACCTTAGCTCCCAAGGTGCTTTGTGTTGAAGTTATGTTTTATCACTATTACTCAATGTCTAAAGGGAAAATGCATGAGGTTTCTAACGCAGATGATGCGAAGTTAAAAACGTATCTTTACGCGTTGCGAACCTTGCTCTGTTGTCGGTGGTTGTTGGACGATAGAGAGGCACCACCAATGGGATTTAGTATTCTTAAGGAGCGTTATTTGCCGCTAGGAAGTAAAATCAGGGAGTTGGTAGACACGCTTCTAGCAGAGAAGGCTTGCTCTATTGAGGCGGAGAAGCGTGATCGTATACCGTTACTTGATCAGTATTTACAAGCCGAATTAGTAAGACTTGATGGTGTGATGGGTAAGTATAATCTGGAATCGAACATTGATTTGGCGGATGACGCTTTTAGAGAGACCCTTGGGTTTTAGTGCTAAAACAAATACAGGTAAAGAATATTATGACGATGACGTTACAACAGATTTCCGATCGATTAGAGCTCCAAGATCTCGTGACTCGATATTCTCACATCATTGATCAGGGAGATTATGATGACCTCATTGATATTTTTACTCGTGATGCGTGGATAGATTACACGGCCATGGGTGGTGTTAAAGGCAACCTTGAAGATGTTGTCAGCTTTCTAAAAAAGGTGATGCCAGGGTTCTCAAATACGCAGCACATGGTTTCAAATTACATGTTTGATATAAGTGGTGATGAGGCGACGGGAAGAGTCATGTGTTTTAATCCTATGGAGCGGAGCGTGGAGGGTGAAGAGAAGCCTGTGTTTTTTCTTGGGTTTTGGTATGTAGATGAATATTGTCGAACAAGCTCTGGTTGGCGCATAAAGAAGAGGATTGAGGAAAAGAGTTATCATTTTACGCCATAGTTTTTCTGCCTTTTTTTACTATGTTGTTTTTTCTTCTAGTCTTTGCCATAATCTCTTTCTAGGCGCGAAGGGGCGCCTACCCGCCAAGAGGATCTCACCCTTCTTATTTTAGGTTAGAAAAACATTACCTTAAAATTCTGAATAATTGTTATGCGGGAAACAATAGACTATTTAGGATTCTATTTATGTTATCCCCTGTAGAAGAACTTAAGATCCAAGCGAAACGATTGCTTAAAGAGCCATCTTTTAAGGCTGAGTTACTCGTACTTAGTAAAAATCGCAACCCTCAACTAAAGCATTCCCAGCTATTTATTGCTCGTCACTATGGATTTCGTGATTGGGAACATGCGCGTACAATACTTTCTTGCGAGGGTTATGGGCCTGGTGCGGATTGTGGAAGTTTTTGGTATGCAAATCAATGTGCAACGTTACTGAATCACTGGTGTGCAAACCATCTAGAAGCTCTCAATGTACAGCTGGCTTTAGGTGGAATTATACTGCCTTATAAGGCGCAGTTCGTGGTAGCGGATAGGCAGTATTTGGAATTTCTAGGTATGAACTACGATGATGTTTTGTGGCAAGATATTCAGCATGATTGGTGTTTAGGGCCAGTCTTTACGCGCCAAAAACTAGCACTTAAGCGATTGCTCAGAAGGGCATAAATAGCGCTGGGTAACGGCTAAGTACGGGATGGATAACCTGAGGCCGCCCTATACTTCTGTCTTCTTGCAGCTTGGGAATATTCTTACGATAAGAAACGAAACGCTTGATGCTGAATGGTCGATATTACAAAATGCTTGAAGTAAATCCGTTTGGTATTTACTTCAAGCATTGTTTTTCCGTTAGCCCTTAACGTTCAATTTTAAACATCACAGCTCCCTTAATACCAGCGTTGGGCTCTCATCCAACACTTTTCTGCTGGTAAATACACCAAACAAGCCGATGACTAATGCGCCTACTAACGGTAGAAGTACGATCAAGAGAAGGTTGACGTTGTATTCAAGATGAAAGACTTGTGTGTAGAGTGCCCAAAGAACAACCTCCGTCCCCGAAACGGCGATAAGCCCAGATAGGGAGCCCATCATTGCATACTCAACCCATTGGTTGATGCGTATCTGCCGTTTACTTGCACCTAATGTCCGCATAAGAGCGCCTTCATGAAGGCGTTGGGATAATGTTGACTGGAGCGCAGCAAACGTTACTGCAAAACCGGCAAATAACACGAATGAAAGTACAATCTCAACAGCGAGTGTGACTTGTGCGAGTATGGATTTTATTTGTTCTAAAATTGCGCCAACTTCCAATAATGTTATGGCTGGGAATTGGCGCAACATTGCATTTAGTGCATCCCTATTTTTCTCGGGCAAATAAAAACTTGTCAGATTTGTGGTGGGGTAGCTGTTAAGGCTTCCTGGTTCAAATACCATGTAGAAATTGGGCTTGAAAGAATCCCATTTCACGGTTCTGATACTGCTTACACTGGCTTTTAGAGAGCGGCTGCCAATAAAGAAGGTGAGTTCATCACCAAGCTTAACATTTAGTTTTTTAGCTAATCGAGCTTCAATAGATACTTTTGGAATGCTTGGGGTAGGCGATGTTTTGCTTGATTTAGTTTTATCTGACCACCATTCCCCCTGAACGAGACGATTATCCTTTTGCATCACTTTAGCTTCTGTGAGGTTAAGTTCTCGATTTAGGGCTTCATTGCCTTCTTCTTCTTTGGTGACGGATTTTTTAACAGCAACGTTATTAATATGGGTGAGACGACCACGAGATACCGGGTATAGATTGCTGGATGTTATTTTTTTCTCTGCTAAAAACGCTTCGAAAGCATTAACGTCACCGGGCAGAATATTCATTACAAAATGGTTTGGAATATCCTCCGGCATCTGGGATTGCCATGTGTCAATAAGGTCTGAGCGAATGATGACAACCAGTGTCATTGCCATCAATGTTATGCCAAAGGCTAGGGTTTGCCAGCGAGTTTCATTTTTTCGGCGAATGAGATTACGAATACCGGATTTTATGATTAGGGGTGACTTCTGATTGAATTTGTTGAGTAGCATAAATAGCAGAGCAACAATGATAAACCCAAACAGCGCGATGGTGGCGCCGCCAATGAGTGATGCTGCGGTGAGTCTAATGTCCTGGGTGTAAACAAATATGAGTAAGCTGACAAAAATGAATGTCGCCAGATAAATAATCACTCCGGATAGTGAATTGGGTTCTAGATTCTTACGTAACACTCTAAGAGGGGACACTTGTCGTAAGCGAATGAGGGTGGGAAGGGAGAATCCAAATAGAACAATAAAACTTAACGCTAGCCCTGTCCATGCAGAGGTAAGACTGGGTTGGGGGAACGATTCTGGTAGCATATCTTGAATTAGAAATGCAATGAGCGATTGAGATAGCCACCCAAATATGGATCCAATAACACCGGAAAAAAATGCCAGAATGGCGAGTTGAAGAATGAAAATGAATAGCACGTCGTTTTGACGGCCGCCAAGGCAGCGTATCAGTGCGCTGGTATCGTAATGAGATTCGGCATAAAGGCGGGCGCTCATGGCTATCGCAACGGCGGCAAGTAGAATCGCGACAAGGCCTGATAGTTTCATATAACTTTCAGCGCGGACTAGGGAGGAGCTTACGGATGGACGTTCATTGTGGATGTCTAGTACAGACTGGCTGGGTGTTAGTTGTGGTTTTATCCAATCCCGGTAGGTTTTAATGTTAGCGGGGGAGCCTTCAATGAGGTATCGGTAATCAACTCTACTACCTTGTTGAACAACACCTGCCTTTGGTAAATCATCTATATTCATAATAATGCGCGGTGCAAGCGCATAAAACGCCCCACTGCGATCAGGTTCAAAGGTTAAGACACGGGAGACTTTTAGGGCGGCATCTCCAATATCAACAGTGTCGCCGACATTGATGCTTAATGACGATAATACCCTATGCTCAACCCATAACTCTCCGGTGGGAGGACTGTCTGTTGTTGTGATTTCTTCGCCAAATAAGGTAAGAGAGGTACGCATAAACCCTTTTAAGGGGTAGTTGCTACTAACCGCTTTTACTGCGGTGAGCTTTAATTCGTCCCCAGCGATGGCAACAGTGGTGAACTCTACGGTGTGAGCTATATTCAGACTTGCCTTGGGGGCATCGTTTAAATTCTCGTTTATGTTCCCGTTTGTATAGTTTTCTAATAGCTTTGGGCTGATAGCGGATGGACTTTTTATGACTAAATCAGCCCCAAGCAAATGAGTGGCTTTCGCTTCCATTGCATTGCTTAGTCGTTCAGTAAAGAATCCAATGGTCGTATGACTGGTGATGGCGATGAGTAGAGCGGTTGCCATAACGGTCAATGAACCGGCACGCCATTCACGAAACAGAAGCCTAAGCGCTAATCTAATGAGTGTTGGTAGTGTCATGATGTGGTTACCAATGCGCCAGCTTCTAGGCGAATAGTATGTTGGCAGCGTTTTGCCAAATGTTCATCATGGGTAACCAAAATCAATGTTGTGTTAATTTCCTTGTTAAGCTCAAAAAGTAGATCCGCTATATGGTTGCCGGTTTTGGTATCCAGGTTTCCAGTAGGCTCGTCTGCAAACAGTATGTCAGGCTGGGTGACAAAGGCCCTGGCTAGTGCAACGCGTTGTTGCTCGCCTCCCGATAATTGACTGGGGTAGTGGGTGAGGCGGTGGGATAAACCAACGCGCTCGAGCATTGCAGTTGCTTGGCTTTGTGCATTTTTTTGATTTAACACTTCTAAGGGCAGCATGACGTTTTCAGTTGCGGATAGATTGGGGAGTAACTGAAATGACTGGAATACAAAACCTACATGTTCAGCACGTACTTTTGCGCGCTGATCTTCTGACATCGTAGAAAGGTTGTTACCCATTAAGGTGATATCACCAGTGGTAGCGTTATCTAACCCTGCCATTAACCCGAGCAAGGTTGATTTACCTGACCCTGAGGAGCCAACAATCGCAATAGAGTCACCTTCAGTGATACTAAGGCTAATATCCGATAGGATTTCTATGGTTTGTTGATTTAGTTCGACAGATTTGTGTAGCGCTTGGACAGCCAGGGCAAGATTGCTCACGTTAGCGTTTGATCCTATGTGTGGTATTGTTTCGCCTATCCTAACAAATCAACAACCATAGAGTGAACCGTTAACGTGGTAGTGAATATAGCAAATGAGTCTGAACAGAATGTTTCACGAGTGAGACAATACAAAACACTGACATTCATGCTCTATATGCCGCTACAGGCGATGCGAAGTTTGACAAGAGGTTCTATGAGAAGTTTGATTCGATCAGTATTTATGTTGTTGCTGGCAAATATCAGTACAGCTTATGCAACTACACCTAATGCAACTACACCTAATGTAACTACACCTAATGTAACTACACCTAATGTAACTACACCTAATGTAACTACACCTGATGTAGCTACACCTGATGTAGCTATGGAGAATGAGACGTGGGTTGTGTTGGGCGATAGTATTAGTGCTGGGTACGGCATACCCGATGGTGAGGGTTGGGTAACCTTGCTCCAGGGAAGGCTCGATGCGTCGGGTCATACGATTCAGTTGGTAAATGAGAGTATTAGTGGCGATACAACGGCAGGTGGTTTGGCTCGTTTGCCTGAGATATTAGGGCGATTAGAGCCTAATGTCGTGATTATTGAGCTAGGCGGCAACGATGGGTTGCGTGGGCTATCGACAAAGGCAATGGAGGATAATTTATCAAAAATGATCGCCTTGAGCCTATCTAAAGATATTCAGGTACTGTTGTTAGGAATGAAAACTCCACCAAACTATGGCCGTAAATATGGAGAGCTTTTTGAGTCCGTTTTTGATTCTGTTTCAAAGCAACACAAGGTGCGCTTATTGCCATTTTTATTAGAAGGGGTGGGTGGTTTTAAGGAGCATATGCAAGATGATCGGATACATCCAAACAGGGGCGCTCAGAAGATGTTGCTAGATAATGTTTGGACTTTTCTTGAGCCAGAGTTTTTGAATAAGGATATTTAATGTTTCATCAGATAAAAACATTCTTTCTTTCATTATTAGGTGCAAAGACCCCGTGGGATCCTACCCAATGGGATGCGTCGTGGTCTAGATTTTTGGCTGATAAAGTCGCATTTTACCGATCACTTAATGATGAAGGTAAAGTATTGTTCCATCAGCGCGTCATGTTGTTTTTAGAAACTACAACGGTTGAGGCAGGGCAGTTTGATGTAACTGACGGTGATCGGTTGTTGGTTGCGGCAAGCGCAATTATTCCTGTTTGGGGGTTTCCTAAGTGGCATTATTTTAATTTAAAAACGGTGTGCCTACTGCCGGCAGCGTTCAATGATCGTTTTGAGTGTGGACAGTTAGATTCTCACATTACAGGGATGGTTGGCACTGGGCCTATGAATGGAAAAATGGTTCTGTGTAAACCGTCACTATACCGAGGGTTTGAGAATACAAAGGATAAACAGAATGTCGGTATCCATGAATTTGTGCATTTGGTGGATATGATGGATGGGGAGTGTGATGGTTATCCTGAGCGCTTAAAAGAATACGCATTTTCGATACCGTGGTTTGAATTGGTTGGCGCCAAAATCACTGCGATCCAACAAGGAAAAACCAACATCAACCGATATGGTGCGACAAATAGAGCGGAATTTTTTGCGGTTGCATCGGAATACTTTTTTGAGAGACCGGGGATGTTACAGCGAAAACACCCGGAGGTATTTGAGTCGCTGTCACAGTTTTATCAGCAAGACGTGCTTAATATTTCGAATGACATTAAGCCGAAAAAGAAGGGGCCGTGTCCTTGCGGAAGTAAGAAGCGTTATAAACATTGTTGCATGCCGAAGGATTGATTGTTTTCTTATGCGCTTTCTTGAGCATTTGTATCGGCACATAATCTGTCGTCACCCATAAAAAATGGCCAGTGTTAACTGACCATTTTTTATGGGTGCTAGTACTATACTCTCAATGCACTTTAGCGTTAGAAGTAGGATACCTTGACGGTATCGTCATTTACAGCACCACATATTTTGCTGACAGTTGCTATGTTCTTGTTGATATACGCAACATCTAGGCTTTCGCAGTGGCCTTCAGTCTCTGATGTTATGCCGATGCATAAAAATCCACATTGGGCGTACACCTCAGTTCTGGTAGGCTCTACTCGATGGGTAGCGCGGTTTCCTAAAGCTGAGATAGTGTCGTGCTGTATCATTCGTGTTACGCGCACAGGTGTGGCTGTGCTTCCACCAATAAGTAGCCCAGCTAATTCACCTCTCCACCCTTGGTAGCTCACTGTTGTGTCGCCATTGCTTCTATGATCAATACCGACGTATTTAATGACGTTCATTTTGTCTTCTGATTGGAATAGCCATTGTCTCGCACCATTGACAGTTATTTTGTCATAGGTTGCAAGATCGGTCTTCATATTGAATACGTTGTAGCTAGCTTTGTCTCCCCAGATAACAATATTGCCACTAAGGTCTGTGCTTTGCCCCTTGAGAGATGAAATATCTGGATTGTCATAGGTCCACTCAACGATTCCGTTTGCGTCGACCCGCTGTATATCTGCTCCGCTGGATACCAGAAGCACAGGGTGATCTAGAGACAATGCTATTAGGGATTTTCCTGATGGGAGGGCGAAGCGTCCTAATTCTACAAATGCATCAGACAACGTAATAATCTGATCAGTAGATGTTTGAATTGCGATGTTCCCGCCGGGTTCAGTGGTGACTGAGCTAAAGCGGGTCACACCGTCGATGGAAAAACTTGAAGATTCGTTGCCAAGTTCATCAATAATTACAATGATGCCTTTTGTATCGTTACTATCCGTCTGTATTGCACCGTAAAGTGCAATCATTCCTTGGTAACTGTAGGTTCCAGCAATATCGAAAGTTTCCGCATCTTGAAGTGAGCTAATGGATGCCCCTTGCCAGAATGTTTCTGCCGCTGTATCTACATACGAAATCGTGTCTGGTGTGCTGCCGCTTGTAAAGAAATTTCCGTTAGGCAGCGCAATAAAACCTTTGCTTTGGTCTAGGGTGACTTGCAGTGAGGTAGTGTGGGTATTCGCACCATTAGTGTCAAAGTGCTCAATGGTGAGATCGCCTTCTAGCTCATGTGCATAAAGTATCATGTCGCTATCGTTAGCGAAGGTGTGATTAAACGCATCTGGATCAGAAAGGAATTCAACCATCCATTTTGGTTTTTGAGTAAGGCAGCCGGTCAGTAGAAAGGCGAGGACAAGTACTATGGTGCTTCGGTAAATGCTTGTTTTCATTGAATAGATATCCGATTGCAGAACGTTGGTACCCGATACTAAACCATATTATGAAATCCGTCACAACGTGAAGCGTTAATAAATGTTAACAACACCCCTCGGGTGATGGGCTAGGTAAGGGCTTAATTGGTGGCATCAACCAAAAAAAGGCCCTATTGAATAATCAATAGGGCCTTTTTTGTCAGATGGTTAGCTCAGTTATTGAACAGCTGTATTGAACGATACTGAAGGGCAGTCTTGCTCTTGCTTTAAGATAACGGTTCGCGAGCACACCTGAACTGTGTGTGATCCGCCTAGTAATCGGCTTAGGTTCAAGCTTGTTCTAGGCTTCCAGACTGACCAAGCGCCACCGTCAACTCGAAAGCGATACTCTAGTGTGTCAGTTCCAGGGTTGACGCCAGAAATTCCAATAGTTACTTCGCCATTATTTACGCTTAACTCTGTGCTACTTGTTGTCGCAGTGGAGCTAGCCGTTGCGCGAGAGGCCGTGTTTGAAAAGGCGAGGATTGTACTAGGAGCTGGAGCTGCATCGGTGGTGGTTAGTTTTACCAGGCTGCCTGCTAATGCAAGGTTGTTGTTGCCACTACCAGTGATCCAAAAATCCTCAGGGTGAATGCTATAGCCAGCAATTCTAGGAAGAGGTATGGATTTTAGCTTTTCTGCAACCTTTGGCATAATAACCGGCATAAAGTAGTCCAGAACTTTGTTCATGAAGGCGGGCGTTAGCTGAATTAGCCCAGAATTACTTGATGCGAGCACTTCGATGTTAGGGAGTTGTTCGATACCAATTTGAAGGAAGCCGTCATCTGTGGCACCAAGCTCAAATGGGACATCTAAGCTAAATGTGATGCTGAAGATGTTTTTGTAATCTTCCCAACCTATGCGTTTTAGGTCGAACTCAAGTGTCACATCGTGCCATCCAAGTGATCCCTTTGCTGATTCAGTATCCATTAGGGCGATAAATGGTGCACTTGCAGGTAGGATGCTCATCCCAATCACGTCGGCTGTTTGGATATCATCTTCATCTGACTGAATAACCGATACACCCTCAGGGTTGGTGCCAGGGGTATTGTCTGGACGAATCTGCATTGTTGTAATGCCAGCTTCATGGGCCGCAAACAGTGCCTGGTTAATCATGTTTGATGATATAGCTGCACCGATGTCAAACGCTTCGCCGTCTGGGGTTGTGTTACCAATGGAAGGAGTTTCCCCTGCAGTATACAGAGATCCTAGTGTTGGCGTTGCATCAGCAGATGGTGTTGGCGCGGTTACAGTAGCGCCTAGATCGATGGTTAAGCCCTTATCGAAGGTATCAAGGTACGTAGGTAGCGCTTGGATGTGAAGCGTTTCATTTTCGGCGGTGGTGATATCAAGGTTAATAGGGATTTCACCGATAAAGTCAGACGCGATCGGTAAAATTATGCCTTCTAACATATCGGCGAAGAAGGGTAATAGAAAGTTTGATACGCCACCAATAATGTGACCAATAATCGTCTCAATACCCAGAATATTAGGGATGTGGTCAAAATCGATTTTGAAGCCATCAAGATAAATATCAGTATTTTCCATACCAAGGTCTAGATCTTTATTAACAATGTCCATTACGATTTGAGAGTCAAATTGGACGTTGTCAATAGATATGGTTCCGCCCATGCTGAGCGGTATAAATAGTGCGTTCCCAGTTACTTCTACACCAATAGAGAAATTCGAGATATCAACGTCAGTTTCTAGGCGTTCATTCTCAAGCACATCTAAAACAATGCTTGGTTCATCGAAAGCGAAATTCTTCAGTGATAAATCAGCAGAAAACAAACCAAAAATATTAAAGCCAATAAGTGGGTTCAGGCTTTCAGTTGCTGCATCAAAATCGATACTACCAAGGGCTGCTGCGAGCGCATCACCTAGGAATGCGATGCCGCCTTGGTTTAGTCGAGCAGACATACCAGGGACGAATTGTTGATCTTTCCTGGCGTACTGAGTGTTGGATTGATGTGCGAAACCATCGATAGCAATGAAGGTGTTAAATGGTTGATCAGTAAATGGTGTTGAGAAGTTATTGTCTTCATCCAGTGTAATGGATGCACCGTCAAGGGATAGGGACTCGACACCCCCAACATCTGCCAGATAGCCAGAGATTATTCCGGTATCTCTACTAGCGTTCAGTATGTGAACGACAGGGCCTTCGGTATCGTAGTAAAAGATAACTTGTGATGATGCGCCGCCAGCGGAGGCTTTAAATACATTTTTTCCAGAGAATATATGATCTTCTAAGGTTGTATTTGATGCCGTAGCGCCAGATTCTGTTGTAGCAAACAGCGTCGTAACATCGGCAGTATTGAGTTGTAAGACTAAATCGCTAGGGATGCCTTTGGTAAATGAGACTTGAAATGTATCGGGTTGTGCGTCATCAACGAAATTCTTAGTTGGCAAGTCAATGCGAACCTCTGAACATGCCGAGACAAGAAAAATGCAAAGCAAAAGTGATATTCGAGCCAATGTCGACTGCATAAAAATTTCCCTTTTATTGTTGTTGGTATTCTGGTTGTTAGTATGGCGCTGAAACTAATTGAAGTGCCAAATTGGCAATCTTGCGGATTTAAACACATTTGATAATTTGATAAAAGGTTGGTGCAGTGTTCCCTAATGACATTATCAGATTACTGTAACTGCTCTGTTACTAGGTGTGAGCGAAACATACAGGATGGGTGATAAATGACCTCTTATGGCGGGTTAATAGGTGATTTTTGTAAGAAGTCGCTGAGAGCACCTTTTTGTGATGTTTTGTTACTTTTACGGGTGTTGTGGGTTGTGTGATCTTGCAAAATCGCGATTTGGGCACCATCATGAAAAGAGGTCTAGTGATCGACTTAGGGGGATAGTAGTGAATACAGACAAGCGAATTACCTTGTTACAGGGGATTCCAATATTTGGAGGCATCAGTGCAGAGGTTATCCATGTATTGCTTAAGCAGTCAGTATCTAAAAGTGTACAAAAAGGAGCGTTTGTTTTTCGTGAAGGAGACCATTCATCTTCTATGTATGTTATTGAGACTGGTGAGGTCGCAATTATAAAGCGCAATGAAGATCATCGGTATTTGTTACGAAGGATGCATGCAGGGGACTGTATTGGGGAGATGGCGTTATTTGATTTTATGCCAAGAAGTGCGTCAGCTTATGCGCTTGAAGATACTCAAATGATTACCATAACCTCTGCGGATTTAATGGAGATATATCAACTTAATATTGAGCAGTTCGCTTTACTTCAAATGAATATGGGAAGGGAAGTCACCCGCCGTTTGCGTGTGGCGGATGAACGATGTTTTCGACATCGGGTAGAGGCTGAAATTGTCGACGGTACAATAGAGTTTTTTGACATTGACCTCGAAGGTGAAGATGCAAAAAAATAGCTATTTCATTACTTCATAACATGGATTGTATTTTTCGCTGCCGATCTTCATTCTTCCTTGCTTCACGAACGTTGAAAGTAATTTATCAAGAGGGGCAAGGATGTTTGGGTCGCCATGTATCTTGTAAGGCCCGTATTGCTTAATGGCGTTAAGCCCTTGTTCTTTTACATTTCCTGCAACAATACCGGAAAACGCTTTTCGTAACCCTGCGGCTAATTTATGAGGGGGAAGGCCTGGTGATAGGTCAAGTTTGGACATGTTTTCGTGAGTCGGTTCAAACGGTGTTTGAAGGTCTAGATCAAGGTGTAACATCCAGTTAAAGTAAAAGGCGTCTTTATGATGTTTTCTGTAAGTGAAAACGGCCTCTGCTCCACGGGTTAAACTTCTTGCGACCTGTTCTGGGTCATCAGAGATAATTGTGTATTTTGATTGGGCTTCTGGGCCAAGAGTAAGCCCTATGAATTCATTAATTTGCTTAAAGTAATCTTCGCTATCTTTTGAGCAGGCGAAAATCAAAGGAAATGGAATTTCAATGTTTTTCGGGTGTAGCAATATACCTAAAATATAGAGAATTTCTTCCGCTGTTCCTGCGCCACCAGGGAAAACAATGATTCCATGGCCTGTTCTAACAAAAGCTTCCAAGCGCTTTTCTATATCCGGAAGAATGACTAATTCGTTAACAATAGGGTTAGGTGATTCAGCAGCAATAATACCGGGTTCAGTAATGCCAATATATCGCCCCTCCCGGTTATGTTGTTTGGCATGCCCAATGGTCGCACCTTTCATTGGCCCTTTCATCGCCCCCGGTCCGCAACCAGTGATAATATCTATCTCCCGCAGCCCAAGCTGATAACCGACTTCTTTGGTGAACTGATATTCGTCCCGTCCGATAGAGTGACCGCCCCAGCACACAACAATAGGCGTTTGACTGCTTTTTTTTAGAAGGTTTGCGTTACGTAATATATGGAAAACCACATTGGTTATTCCCTCGCTTGAATGCAATGAAAAACGACGTGATTGCATAATTTCGTTGGAGACATATAACACGTCTCTTAAAACAGAAAATAGCTGTTTTCGAATACCCCGAATCATCCGCCCATCGACAAAAGCCAGCGGTGGCGCGTTGGCAAGTAAAAGTCTTATTCCGCGGGATTGGCGAATGAACTTAATCTCAAAATCAGCGTAGATAGTAAGAACTTCACTCGTATCATCAATTGTGCTGCCAGTGTTCATGACCGCGAGAGCACATTGTCGAAAAAGAGTGTAGGAATCAGAACCTGTTAACGCGACGAGTTGATCAACCTCTGTGGCGGAAAGTACTTCCATAGTGGATTCGGGCGAAACGGTAATCCATTGAGAAGGGGGTTTGTTTGTATGAGGGGGTGAATTTTTTATGGTAGTCATAGAACTCCTTTTGCCAATTTTTTTCGACACTTGCTTAGGATTACCATTAGACTACCAAGTGCTTTACGGTTTGCCTATAAAATAACCGAATAGCGGTAGGCTAAGCGCGGGATTAAGGTTAGTAATGTCGTGACTTAGTCCCCAATGAAATATAGCATACAGCACCTTATTCCATTACGTTATGACTGTCTCTGAAGGTGAAGAAAGTATGGTAAGTATTGTCAAAACTCAGCCTTTTATGGATCAAAAGCCTGGTACGTCAGGTCTTCGTAAAAAAGTGACCCATATTCAGCAACAAAACTACTTAGAGAACTTTGTGCAGGCGATGTTTGATCAGTTATCTGAATCTGAAAAGACGTTGTTAATTATCGGTGGAGACGGGCGTTTTTATAACGATAAAGCCATTCAGCGTATTGTGAAAATAGCCGCAGCCAACGACATCAAACGGGTTATTATTGGGCAAAACGGTATTTTGTCGACACCCGCAGTGTCAAATCTAATCCGTAAAAACTCTGCCGGTGGAGGGGTAATACTTTCGGCGAGTCATAACCCTGGCGGGCCAAATGGTGACTTTGGTATTAAGTTTAACAATGCTAATGGGAGTCCAGCGCCCGAAGCTTTTACCGAGGCCTTGTATCTAGCCACTCAAAATCTACATGAATACCGGCTAGTGGAGGGTGAGGATGTTGACCTCTCTACAATAGGAACGTCAGACCTTAATGGTATGGAAATTGACGTAATAGATGCTGTGATTGATTACAATGTGTTGATGCAGCAGTCATTTGATTTTGATTGGATGAAAACAGAATTTGCTGAGAAGCGTCTGTCACTAGTATTTGACGCTATGCATGCGGTGACAGGGCCTTATGCCAAATCTGTGTTTGGCGATAGCTTGGGGGCTGGGTTTGGTAATATTATAAACTCTACTCCGTTAGAAGATTTTGGTGGTGAGCACCCAGACCCAAACCTTGTTCATGCCAAAGCGTTGATTGCAGCAATGTCGATTGATGGAGCGCCGTTACTTGGAGCTGCATCCGATGGTGATGGTGACCGGAACCTTGTGCTGGGTAAAGACACCTTTATCAGTCCAAGCGATAGCCTTGCAGTGATTGCAGAGTACGCAGATCTTATACCTCAGTTCTCAAAGGGCTTACAGGGGGTTGCCCGTTCAATGCCTACAAGCACAGCGCTAGATCGAGTTGCTGCGGCTAGGGGGCTTGATTGTTATGAAACACCTACTGGCTGGAAGTTTTTTGGTAACTTACTCGACGCAGGCAAGATCAGCCTTTGTGGTGAGGAAAGCTTTGGTACTGGTGGTGATCATATTCGAGAAAAAGATGGAATATGGACAGTTCTGTGTTGGTTAACCATCTGCGGTATACGTCAACAAACACCTGCGCAGATTCTAATGAATTTGTGGGAAACCTATGGTCGCAGTTATTACTGCCGGTATGATTATGAAAACATACCTCAGCAACAGGCTGATCAGGTAATGGGAGGGTTGCTTGATAAGCTGTCTCAGTTAGTGGGAGAAGCTTTTTCAGGTTACACAGTGGAGAATGCTGATAGTTTCGCTTATCAGGATTCCATTGATGGTTCGTTAACAAAAAACCAAGGTGTTCGGGTTTTCCTCAAAGGCGGGCATCGTATTATTTACCGTCTTTCTGGTACAGGAACGGATAATGCGACCATCAGAGTATATTTAGAGAAGATTGAAAATAATGCATCAAAATTAGATGATGATGTATTTTTTACGCTAAAGGTATTAGGTAGCGTTGCAGATGAAATTGCTTCGATCAATGTGATAACAGGCCTAAGTGAACCCAGTGTGATGACCTAACTGCACAAACCTAAAATCATGCATTATTAAGAATGCATTGATTTGAGGACTTGACTGATCAAACGCATTGAACAAGAATGCCCCGACTTATGATACTGAACCACTGGTTAAGCAGAGTGTAAAATAATGAATGTAGCCACGCTAGAAGGCAAAGAACTTGATTTTTGGGTGTACAAGAACGCTTGTGAGGCTCTGGAGAAGAATTCATCTACGGAGGAGTTTGATGCAGGGTATTCAGAGGGTAAATTTCATTTTTACGAAGATAAAGCGCTTTTAGTTGATTTGATGGAAGCCTATACCATTAATATCCAGCGTTTAGCAGGGGAGTGGCTTGCTTCCACTTCAGGCCAAAGTTATTACGCGGATACACCGCTTATCGCTGCATGTCGGTTGGTAGTGGCTCTTCGTTTTGGTAGTAGTGTTTCGGAGTAATAAGTACTAATTAGGTGAAATCTGGCTAAAATCTTAAGGATATCACTGGCTTATGTGAATTTGTTCTCCTACTTTTCTTGGATTTTATTCGTCTAATATCGCAAAAAGGTTCTATTATAATAGAGCCTTTTTTTTCGTCTCAAGAAAATCACCGGAGATCAAATAGTGAACAAATCATTGCAGTTTACCTTAGTGGATAAAGATATTGCCTTATTAACATTCAACCGCCCAGAGGTTATGAATGCTATTGATGAAGATATTATTGATGGAATTGAACTGGCAATCGCTAAAGTTAATGCCGAAGAGAATATCAAAGTTGTTGTGGTAACGGGGGCTGGAAAGGCATTTTGTGCTGGTGGCAACGTCAAAGATATGAGGGACAAAACGGGAATATTTACTGGTAACCCCCAAGAGTTACGTAAGAACTATCAAAAACACATTCAGCGTATACCGGTGGCGTTTTCCTCACTTCAAGTTCCCGCCATTGCCGCGGTAAACGGCGCTGCTTACGGTGCGGGCTGTGATATTTCATTGATGTGTGACATGCGTATTGCCAGTGAGACTGCTACATTTGCAGAAAGCTTTATCAAGTTGGGTTTGATTCCTGGTGATGGAGGGGCATGGCTGCTACCCAGAGTCATCGGTCCCGCTAGAGCGGCGGAAATGACCTATACAGGGAAGCCAATCAGTGCACACAAGGCATTGTCGTGGGGCATGGTTAACCAGGTGGTAGAACCTGAACTAGTGTTGGATGAAGCTATGCGTCTAGCCCGTCAAATTACCGCAAATCCGGCGCACGCTATTCGGATGTCTAAAGTGCTATTGAAGGAAAGTGAAAGATCTGAGCTTTCTTCACTTTTGCAACTGTCAGCATCATTACAAGCGTTGGCTCACCACACTACTGATCATGATGAGGCTGTGAGTGCCTTTATTGAGAAAAGGGAGCCCAATTTTACCGGTGAATAGCGCCCTAAAAGCAGTTTTATTCATCAGAATTTGTACATGCCATATTCTCGCCCATACTTACAGTATGAACGGGGTTAGCTTCGGCTAAATGTTGTTAGAAAGGAGTGATTGTGAGCAATCCTATATTGCGAATTCAATTGTTGCGTAAGCTTTGGGTGCACTTAACACCCCGGGAGATGTTTGGAATCTCTCCTCCCGATAAGATACAGCGAAGTGGCCAGCCCTTAGGTGATGTAAGGCGTAAGGAGCTGACACACCTGCTACAAATCGAAAAGCAACTGCATGAATTACGGCGTGACACGAGTGCTCAGCAGGCGTCCTTTAATTCGACAGATAAAGAAAATACCGCGGATGTCGCGTATTCACAATTTATTGACTTTCAGCAAGCTGACGCAGAAAAGGTGATGCGACTGCCTGAAATAGACAAAATGTTATCTAATGCTGATGATCTTTCTCGGTATGAGGCATTAGAGCGATTGCTGAGGTTACAGAAACTCTATTTGCTAACTGAGCGTATTATTTTAGGCATTGACCTCAATGAAATTGACAAGGGCCCTCTGGATAGGCGGTGGTTCAATCGGTGGAAACTGAATGCCTGTGAAATATCTAATGGACCACTGCAACAATTGTGGGCGAGAATTTTGGTGCGTGAATTGCGAAACTCAGGTAGCTGTAGCCTAAAAGCACTGGGTTATTTGTCGGGTTTTTCGATTGAAGATGCCGGTAACCTTAATCGTCTAGCTTCATGGACATTGGGTGACTTTGTCTATCGCAGTGCACTACAAGCACTCGTAGGTCACTATGACTCTGAGCTTTTCGAGAAGCTAGAAGAGCATGGCATTGTAAGAGGTGTTTTTGGCAAAGTTCTTTCAAAAGCGTTGCGTTCCGACTCTGATCAAGGTTTTCACGCGAGCCTTGTTGTCGCGGATAAACGGCTTAACATTACGTCTGTTCAACCAAGAACAGAGCTTCATGTACCTGCTTATATGCTAACGAGCGTCGGCAGAGAGCTATTAGCGCTTGTGGCGCCCGCAGTGGATCAAGACTACCTTGACCTTGTTGTACAAGACCTTCATGCAAGGGGTATGTCTGTTGACGTTACAGAAAACGATGCTGACCCTTCTGCGTTACAAGTGTGTTGATTTAGTAAAAACTAAAGAACTAAAAATAGGGAATAAATACAGTGCAGAGTGATCAGGATAAACGAAAATATGAACGTTTAGGTACTGAAATAGATGCGGTATTTTCTATAAATAATGGAGCAGCGCACACTTGTACCCTGCGTGATTTTAGTTGGGGAGGTTTGTATCTAATGTATACTGACCAGTCTCAGTACTTTTCGATTCGAAGTCATGGGTTGAAGATAGCTGATCCTATTCGAGTGGTTATCTCAGTTGACGGTGAAGATTGTCATATCACCGCTAATGTGGCCCATTATTCCGAAGCTGGAATTGGTGCTCGTTTTGATGTTAATCATAATGTGAATTTTCAGGCATTAGAAAAAGCCACAAAAGTACTAAAAGGTAACGAAGCAAAAGCTATCGATAGTGTTGCTGGAAAAAGTGCCTTTCCGCTAGAAACCAAAAATAAAATTCTAAAAAAATGTAACGATTACTTTAGCGACTTTTTGGATGAAACGATTAATGAATATCTAACTACCTTGGAGGGCTTGCTACTAAAAACGGCGGATAAACAGAAAAATGATGCCGACCAACATCCTTTTTTTGATGCGATAGCGTTGTTTAATAGAAAGCGGGAGAGACTGGTTAGTGACTGCATTGACAATGTTGTGTTGTCAGCGTCAGAGATGTCTATAGGCAAAAAGAGAAATATCGTGTCCGGCACGGGAACGCTGGATCTCGAAGTCGGCCAGCTTTCGTTAGTGGATAAGCAAGATTTTGAAGATTGGCTCATTGTGAGAGTATTAATTTCTAGAGCTGAATTACAATTTAAAGAACAATTGTTGGAATTACAATTACGGCTAGAAGCTGTTTTTCCGTCGCCTTCGAAAAGCCCGTTAGAAAACCCCTATGCGCCCTCCGTATTATGTAAAGCGTTTCATCGCTCGGTTCATGACTTTAAGTTTAACCAGGCGATAGAGAAAGTAGTGTTTAACGCGTTTCAAGAGTGTCTGATTGATTATTTGGGCAAGGTCTATAAAAATCTTAATCGGATATTCATTGATGAAGGTGTGCTCCCTGATGTTGATGTTACACACTATTTGGCGACATTAGCGTCAAAAAATCTGGGTCATTCGAGCCCCGAAAAGAAAAAACCAGCAGTACCATCACCTCAAGCTAATGATCCTGCTAAGGGCGGTGTTGCCGAAGGTCAGCCCTCCGCCGGAGGCAGTGCAAGTTCAGAGCAGGGTCAAACGCAGGCTTATTCAAACTTTCAAGAGGGAATGCGGGCTGCAAAAAATGCCTACTCAACGGCCATCAACTTAAGACGTTTGCATTCAAACATTCATCAAAATATCGCGAGCGCTGGGGGCTCCGTTTCACAGACAGTAAGTGATGCAGGGCATGCCTCTGCATCGGTATCTTCACCTATATCTTCATCGACAGGTGCACAAGGAAGCGGCCCACCTTTGGGTGAACCTATTCATCCAGAAGAATTACTTAAAGTTGTTGATTTGGTACAGAGTCATTTGTCACAAGAGGGAGTCAAGTATAGTGGTGAAGGCGCGCTAATTCATCATATTGAACAGCAAATGGCGTCTAGTGAAAATGATACTGCCCATATAGCAAGTGAAGACAGAGAAAAAATCGATTTGATTGATTCTCTTTTTCAATCAATTCTTACTAATCGACAGATGTATGATGAGCTGCAGCCTCAGTTTCGCAAGCTTGAAGTGCCGCTGTTAAAAGTGATGATGCAAGATCCAGAGGTATTGAGTCAACAGTTTCACCCTGCACGGCAGGTGGTGAATTCTATAGCAATGTTGTCTGATAAAGAAAGTCTTAACGTAACAAAGAATAAAGACAAAATTGACGGTGTTGTTGATGCAATATTGGCGAATTATCGTGATGGTGATGAGGCGTTTGAAAAAGCACTCACCGAGCTAACACCGTTAGTAGAAAAAGAAAAGTCTATCGCAAAGCGTAATGTTGCTCGTGTTACAGAGGCCCTTGATGGTCAGCAACGTATGCAAAATGCTACACGAGCGGTTGAGATAACTATCGAGAAGCGATTGAGTGAAAAGATGATTCCTTTGGCTTTCGTAAACCTATTGGATGCTGGCTGGAAAGAGCTAATGCGGCTTTGCTACATTCGTGAAGGAGCCCAGAGTAAAGCGTGGGTTGTCTCGGTGACGGTGATTGAGCAGTTGTTACTGCGCTTAGGGAAAGGTTGCTTTGATGAATCAAAAATAACATTCACACCAGAGGAACTTTATAAACTTGTTGAAAAGGGGGTGTCGAAAATCCCTACCGGTAAATACGATCAACAAAAAATTCTGGATGAGTTAAAGGTATTGCTAGAGGGGAGTGATATTGCCCCGTCTGCATTTGTTGAATATAAGGTTGCTCAAACAACCGCAGATACATCTGTAATTGATCGTATGATTAACCTTGGCGCTGAGGGGACTAAAAATCAGTTGGTACGATGGATCAAACGAAGCAAAAAGCTCAAGCAAGGGCAGTGGGTAGAATTGGAAGCGTTGTCTGAGACTCCTAAATTGTGTCAGTTAGCATGGTTGAGTGATGATTCATCTCGGTTTGTATTTGTTAATCATCACGGTGTTAAGAGTGCAGACCTAGCGTTAGAAAATGTTGCCATGTCATTAAAGGATCGAGAAATTCGCATATTAAGTGATGAGCGACTTCCTGCTGTGGAGCAAGGGCTTGATTCCTTGGTGCAAAAAATATACGAACAACTTTCGTTTGAAACTGCTCATGATCAGTTGACGGCGCTAGCAACACGTAAAGAGTTTGAGCGTTGCCTTGCACGAAGTGTTGCCAGGGCAAAGAAAAACAAACGAGCTTACATGTTATGTTATGTCGATCTGAAGCAGTTTAAAGTGATTAACAATACTTGTGGTTACGAGGGGGGGGATAGTTTGTTGCGCATGGTTTCCCAAGAGCTGCTTGATGCAAGTGGTAGTAATGATATTATTGGCCGATTGGGAGGTAATGAGTTTGCAGTATTAAGCCCGGTAGCCGATGAAAACGAAGGCTTTCAATGTGCCAGCAAAATTAAGAATACGGTAGACGAAATTCGATTTGCATGGGGGGATCAGAGTTATACGTTATCTGCATCCTGTGCAATGGTCGTTTTTGATCATACGACAGACCATGTTTTAGAGTTGCTTAGAGGCGTTGAATCTGCTTGCTCGATAGCAAAAGATAAGGGGTATTCAGAGGTACAGGTGTACCACTCTGGCGATCAGCAGCTGGAGGAACGTGATAGTGTTATGTCTTGGGTTGCTCGGATTAATCACGCCCTTGATAATGATCAGCTAAAATTAAGGTGTCAAAAAATTTCACCCTTAGATGACTGCGACGGTATGAGAAAGCCTCATTATGAAGTGCTGCTTACCGTTATTGATAATTCTGGAGAGCATTTGCCACCTGCTGAATTTATCAAGGCTGCGGAGGAATATAGTCGTATGGCTGCGGTGGATCGTTGGATAATTACACGGGTATTAGAATGGATGAGTGAACATCCTGACTATATAGATAGTATCGGTGGATTTGCTATTAACCTGTCTGGCCATTCATTAAATGATGATAGTTTTTTGGACTTTATCTTCGAAAAACTTGTTGAATACGATGTTCCTAGGAATAAATTGGTATTTGAAGTAACGGAAACAACCGCCGTTGCAAACTTGGATGATGCTGCGGATTTTATTTCTGAGATGAAAGAAATTGGATGTAGATTTTCGCTTGATGATTTTGGTGCAGGTCAGTCATCTTACGCATACTTAAAAATGTTGCCGGTTGATTTTATTAAGATCGACGGAGCATTTGTTAAGAATATCGCGAATGATGATATTGATTATGCGATGGTTAAATCCATTACTGATATGGGGCATTTTTTGGAGAAACTTATCGTTGCTGAGTATGTTACTGATCAGGATGTTCTGGATACGGTTGCAGACATCGGGGTAGATTATGTGCAAGGATTTCATTTAGGGAAACCCTGTTTTATTGAGGAGCTGTTAGAGTCACAGGCCACCTAAAAAGCGCTTGCTTGAGGTTTTCAAAGCCAAGAAAGCTAGGTATTATGACCTCGTAGCATTAACTATGAGGCGTAATTGTTGGATACCATCTCTTATAATTTAACGAATATTAAAAAAAGCCGTCAGGGTTTTGTCTTTATTTTAGATTTTTTGATGCTTGGCTTGGTTTTTATTAATCTAACTTGGCTGCTATTTGACACTTTCTTTACCAGTCATCTGTTTCAGTCAGGGCTCCAATGGCTGTCGCCAAGTTTTACTGAATTTTACAAAGCTAATATTCACCCTAATTTCGTAGCATATGATCTGATCTTCGTTAGTATCTTCCTTTTCGAATTAACTGTGCGTTGGGTTATTGCTATTTATCAAAAAACCTACCACCGTTGGTTTTTTTACCCTTTTGTCCACTGGTATGACGTTTTGGGCTGTATACCGGTTGGCTCTTTCCGATGGCTTCGATTGTTACGCGTTATATCTATTCTGTATCGTCTCCAAAAGTATGAAATTATAGATCTATCTAAAAGCTACCCATTTAGAATTATAAAAAAGTACGTAGATATTATTGTGGAAGAAATATCCGACCGTGTCGTTGTAAATGTTCTAGATGGGGTTCAGGATGAAATCAAAACGGGTAGCCCTGTGGTGGGCCGCATAGTATCTGAAGTACTGTTGCCACATAAGCAAGTGGTAATCGAATGGCTTGCAGGTCGAGTTAACACGATAACAGACAGTGTTTATGAACCAAGAAAAGATGATCTACATCACTATATTGATGGGATTATATCGGAAGCCCTTGAAGCAGACCCTAAAGTCTCAGCCCTCAGTAAATTACCCGTTGTTGGTATGCCACTTACTGATGTTATTGAAAATACGGTGAGCGACATCGTTTTTAATGTTGTGGATACATTGGTCGGTGATATTGGCCATAAGGATACGGACAACCTAATTAAGGAGCTGTTCGATATGGTGCTAGATCGCCTGATGGAGCCTTCTGATGTGTTAAATGAGACGGGTCGATTGATTTTGCTGGACGCAATTGATGTTGTGAAAGAAGAGGTGAAAGTTCAGCAATGGAAACTAAAAGAAAATGCCTTGTAAGTTACTAATGAAGGGCCGATAGATAATACTATAGCGAGTAATTCGTTGAGGGCGGTTTTTCTTGGCCCTTTATGGTTTCTAGCGCTACAAAATAAGTAGTTATAAGCTCTTTAGCTTCAGCCGGACAGCTTTCGGATAAAAGGTAACTATTGATTAATCGTTTGAGTTTTTGCAATTGAAATTCGGTTTCTTCCATCATCAAATATACATCTTCCATTTCCCGGTACGCGAATTCTAATTTTTCTGATCGAACCTGCTCTAGCCAGCG
>CAJXXT010000043.1 GCA_913063495.1 uncultured Gammaproteobacteria bacterium
GATAATTAGAGTAGACCAAATATGAGTTCAACAGCCACTCACGATGATCACCACCACGCTCCCCCATCAGGGTTCGGGCGCTGGTTATTTAGTACCAACCACAAAGATATCGGTACCATGTACCTTATCTTCTCATTGGTTATGTTATTCCTTGGCGGCAGCATGGCAATGCTCATCCGCGCCGAGCTTTATTTCCCAGGTTTACAGTTTCTTGAGCCTGATTTATTTAACAATATGGTAACAACCCACGCAATAATTATGGTGTTTGGAGTTGTTATGCCTGCTGCTGCCGGCATGGCAAACTGGATGATCCCCTTACAAATTGGGGCTCCAGATATGGCACTACCAAGACTTAATAACTTAAGTTTTTGGTTGCTACCTGCCGCAGCAACACTATTAATCCTTTCGATTATTGTCCCTTTCTTTGGCGGTGGCGCGCCAGTGAATACCGGCTGGACGCTGTACCCTCCACTGTCTATCCAGGCGGGCATGGGTATGGACTTATTGATATTCACCCTGCACGTATTGGGCATTTCATCAATCCTTGCTGCGATTAATATTGTTACCACCATCCTAAATATGAGGGCCCCTGGACTTACCATGATGAAGCTTCCACTGTTTGTCTGGGCCTGGTTGTTCACAGCAATATTGCTGATTATGATCATGCCAGCCCTTGCAGGCGGTGTAACCATGCTTCTGTTTGATAGGCACTTTGGCACCAGCTTCTTTGATGCCGCCGGTGGTGGTGATCCTGTTTTATTCCAGCATTTATTCTGGTTCTTTGGTCACCCTGAAGTGTATGTATTACTACTTCCTTCTATCGGTGTGCTTGGCATTATTGTACCCACCTTTGCTCGTAAGCCTCTCTTTGGATACAAGTCTTTGGTATGGGGTATGGGAGTATTACTTCTTCTAGGCATGGTTGTTTGGGCGCACCATCAATACACTATCGGTATGTCGGTCGCAGCCACCAATTACTTTATGATTGGTACGATTCTTATTTCGATTCCTGTAGGGTTAATGTTGTTTAACTTCATGTTCACTATGTGGCGTGGAGCGATGACATTTGAAACACCCATGTTATTTGCAATATCCATCATCCTGATGTTCTCTTTTGCCGGAACCACGGGCGTTATGCTTGCGGTTGTACCTGCTGATTTGCAATACCATGACACCTACTTTGTTGTTGCTCACTTCCATTACGCATTAATCCCTGGTGCATTATTTGGTCTCTATGCTGGTGTATTTTACTGGCTACCCAAATGGACAGGGCATATGTACAACGAAACACTGGGCAAGATCTTTTTCTGGTGGACAACCATAGGATTTAACCTCACGTTCTTCCCTCAGCATTTCTCAGGGTTAGCAGGTATGCCTAGACGAATTGTTGATTACAGCGTGCAATTTGTAGAATTCAACCAAATATCCAGTATTGGAGCCTTCATCTTCGGGCTATCGCACTTGTTATTTGTATATATCATTATTCAAACCGTTCGCGGTGGCCCTAAAGCCGGTGATATGCCGTGGGAAGGAGCGCAAATAGGCACTCCAGGATTAGAGTGGACACTTCCGTCACCTCCTCCGTTCCACAGCTTTGAAACACCTCCAACCGTAAAATAAACCGATACTGTTCTTAATATCGATATCAGGGTGAAGCATCTCTCAACCCTGATATCGATATTAAGAACACGGAGTACATCATGAGTAACAACCAACAAGACATCGCGTTAAAAAAGGCGAATCGAAATGTCGCATTGCTTCTGGCCGGACTAGCAATAGCAAGTCTATGCTTAGCAGCATACGGCGTTAGCAAAACCCTAGCAGTATAATCTTAGCTACATAACACAGGCTCGCATTATGAGTGAACCCGATCAAAACACATCACAAGAACAAACGGGCACAGGGGCAACGCGGAAAACCAAGAACAAACGCACAGTTCTGACGCTTGCACTTGTCACCGTATTGATGTTTGGTTTTGCGTTTGCAATGGTACCTCTGTATCGACTGGTTTGCAGTGTTGCCGGCTGGAACAGCATATCCACCAATAGCACCAGAGCCTTAGCGGCTGAAGTGGCAGCGGCCAAAACAACCGAAGAAACCGCAACACGCGACATCACAGTACAGTTCGATGCAACCATTAATGGCAATGTAGCATGGGAATTTAGACCCAATGTACGATCTGTCACCGTAAAACCGGGAGAAAAAACAACGATTAGTTACTACGTGAAGAACCATTCTGACAAAACCGTAATAACGCAATCCATTCCTGGCATTACACCTTGGCAAGCCAATAAGCATTTTAAGAAAATCGAGTGTTTTTGTTTTGAAACACAAACATTACAGGCAGGCGAAGCGGTGGATATGACGCTACAATTTGTAGTAGATCCCGACTTACCAAGTGACATCAATACGATCACCCTATCTTATACAATCATGGATACCAATCGTACTGAGTCACTTAAACCAGACAAAAGTAACCTTCCAACAGTAGGTTCATTGTAAGTCGACATCACAAACACAAATTGAATAAAACAAAAATCAACAGTAATTAAAACAAGGACTAGGGAAACATGACTGCAGCAGCAAGTTCTGAACATTATTATGTACCCGAAGGTAGTAAGTGGCCCATCATTGGTGTGGTTGGCATATTCCTCACGGTATTGGGTATTGCATTTTCAGTGAATGACATCACTATTGGCTCTTATATGTCAATTGCTGGGTTATTAGTAATTGGCTATTTATTTTTTGGCTGGTTTGGCGATGTTATCGACGAGAGCATGTCAGGAAAATACAGCGCACAAGTAGACATTTCATTCCGCCAAGGCATGATTTGGTTTATTACTTCTGAGGTATTCTTCTTTATTGCAATGTTTGGCTCACTTTATTATATCCGAGCCATCTCGTTACCTTGGCTCGGCGGAGAAGGACACCTGGGTAGCTCAAACCTATTATGGGAAGGCTTTACCGCAGCATGGCCGTTACTTAACACCCCTGGCACTGAATATACTCAAGTAAAAGAAGCAATGGGAGCAGGCGGAATACCGCTGTACAACACCATCATTTTACTTTCCAGCGGCGTAACCCTTACCTGGGCTCACCATGCTCTAAAAAAAGGTCATCAAAAGCAAGTACTCGCTGGCTTAGCAGCCACCATTACGCTTGGTTGGATATTTTTTGGTTTTCAAGCCTACGAGTACTATCATGCATACAATGCAATGGGCCTCACGCTGAACTCCGGCATTTATGGCTCAACCTTTTATATGCTAACGGGTTTCCATGGCATGCACGTCACCATCGGAACCATCATGTTAATGGTGATTTTCGTGCGTAGTGCAAAGGGGCATTTTAGCAGCGAAAAACACTTCGCCTTTGAAGCGGTGGCTTGGTACTGGCACTTTGTTGATGTGGTTTGGTTAGGTTTGTACTTCTTTGTTTACTGGTTGTGATATTGACCGGTAATATTACAACGGTGGCACTACCGTAACAGACACACAAATAAAAAAGGGCATGTTAAAACATGCCCTTTTTTATTTGTGTCTTATTGCTCTTTTATAACCCCCTTATTACTCTATAACTTATTTAATCTAGAAGCGATTTGGGGCTATCAAGCCAAAATAATAGCCGCCCACCAACAAAGCAAGCAATGATATCGACAATGATATCCTGACCGTTAGTGCAGTTAATACCCGAGTATCATTATCACCATCTTTTCCTAAAAACACTGCACCAACGCCTAAACTAATAAGCACTAATATCAAGTTAATCACTACGATTATTTTATAAAAGCTCATACAAATCTCTTTATAAATGTTATCTTACGGGCTCTTTTTTGACGTAAAAAACACCTACGCGCCACAGCCACAGAATGCAGCGTAACAAAAATAGTGCCCGAGTCCAAACCATGCCATACACATTTAAGCCCACATTCTTTTTATCTGTATTTTGCTTAATACTGTTTGGTGTTTTTTTAAGCCTTGGAGTTTGGCAGGTTAATCGTGTCGAGGAAAAAGAGTTACAACAACAGGTGATAGATCAGCGTGTTAAACAGCCTGCTACTGTACTAAACCAGACACCGACACCTGACATCCAACCCCATACAAAAGCGACAGTAAGCGGTAAATATCGCGTCGCCGAACAGTTCTTACTGGACAATATTATACAAGCAGGCAAACCAGGGTTTTATGTCATCACGCCCTTTGAGATAGCAGAAACCGATGACGTCATTTTGGTTAACAGAGGCTGGATAGCACAAAAAAGGACACGCCTTGACCTTCCCAAGATAACAACAATCCTCAGCAACCAAACATTACAGGGTACGTTATCAACACCCCGCTCTAAGCCTGTCATATTAGGCAGTATCGATAACCCAGTTTCCGACACTCCCCCCCTATGGTATTACATGGATTCAGAACATTTCGAAAAAACAGTAGGTTACACTGTACTACCACTAATACTCAAACTGTCACCTGCCACTAACACCACCCTGGACTCACAACTCATCAGGCAATGGCCAAAATTTGAAGCCAAAACAGGTATGCATATTGGTTATGCTATTCAGTGGTTTGTCTTCGCATTGTTTGTTTTAATGGCCTTCTTTGGAACTAGTTTCAAAAAGAATTCAATAGGATCAGAACATGACTGACATTTCAGCCCAACAACCTTCACAACAGGATACAAAAAAAACCAATCCCTACACTGGTTATAGAAAATTTGTAAATCCATTTTTTGGCATGATTCTCCTATTTGGCCTGCCTTATGCGATCTCCTGGTATTTTATTTACAGCGGAGACCCTGTTTCTTTTGAGAAGCCTAATAACCACGGTGAGCTTATTTCTCCGGTAATCCCATTGGGCGAATTCTCATTTGGACTAGAAAATGGCTCTGCGCTGACAGAGGCGGATATTGCTGGCAGCTGGTCACTGATTACTGTCACTTCCGCTTGCGAAAAAACGTGCCAAGAAACACTTTTCAGCATCCGACAAAATCGAAAAGCGATGGCTGTTAATCGAAAAGTCATCAAACCTATCGTTTTATTAGAAAACCCTGAAGCCCTCAGTGGTTTGTCTGTTGATTTGAGCAAAGAATTCCCACAACTTGCCATCGTCACACAACAAAATGAGTCGACTCAACGCATCAAACAAGCTTTTGCTAACGTCACTCCTGTTATTGAAGACAGTATTTTTATGGTAGACCCCTATGGCAACCTAATGATGGTTTACCCTGCGGGTAGCGATCAGAAAAAAGGCGTCTTAAAAGACATGCAACGGTTACTCAAAGTTAACAAGCCCGATATTTAACGGCTAGATAGATTAAAAATAATTATGGATAAAGCGTTCTTAAGAATTTCATTTGTTGCTACATTGCTTGCACTCTTTGTTATTGTGCTAGGTGCCTATGTCCGACTGTCCGATGCGGGGCTCGGCTGCCCCGACTGGCCAGGCTGCTATGGCAAGTTACTTGCACCAACGGCAGCAACCGACGTTGCTGCCGCCAACCAAGCATTCCCTGAACAGCCTGTTGAATCTCCAAAAGCCTGGAAAGAGATGATCCATCGGTACTTTGCCAGCGCATTAGGGTTATTCATTATTGCTCTCGCGGGCATTGCCTGGAAACAACGAAAAACGCTTGGCCAGCAAGTTAAGCTCCCTTTATTTCTTGTGATATTGGTGGGCTTTCAGGGCGCTTTAGGTATGTGGACGGTGACACTCCTGCTTAAACCTGCCATTGTAACGCTGCACCTATTGGGGGGAATGCTAACACTGGCGCTCTTATGGTGGTCAATGCTGACTCATTGGCAAAACAAAACCCACCGAGACAAAGGAGATACCCGCTTAACGGTGTCCCCCACGCTAAGACGTTGGGCGTTACTGGCTTTGGTCGTGGTATATTGTCAGATTGCTTTAGGTGGTTGGACGAGTACTAACTATGTTGCCTTGCATTGCTGGGATTTGCCAACGTGCCAGGGGCAGTGGTTGCCGCCGACTGATTTTAAAGAAGGTTTTACGTTGTGGCGTGAAATTGGCGTTAATTATGAAGGTGGTGTACTTTCTAGAGAGGCTGGCACTGCGGTACATTTGACGCATCGAATTGGCGCAGCCATTACGTTTTTGGTTGTTGGTGGGTTGTCATTGGCTTTATTCTTTTCGGGGTCAGTGGCGGGAAGGCGTTTTGGGGCACTGATTGCTTTTGCACTTTGTGTTCAGGTTGCTTTGGGGTTGTTGAATATTATTTTAGTGTTGCCGATTGCGGTTGCGGTTGCTCACAATGGGGGGGCGGCAGTTTTGCTACTTTCATTAGTGACAGTTAATCGGAGAATTCGGCCGATAACACAGGATAAGCCAATAGCCGTAAACGATAATTATTCATCAGATGCACAATTTAATTAAACCGTATCAAGCACAACTATTATAAAATCGACTCAACGGAAGATAGAGAGAGACAATGAACGATTCAACACTCACAGAAAATGCCAGTTTGTCCTGGCGCCAGTATTTGGAACTCTGCAAGCCTAAAGTGGTTTTGTTGATTGTTTTCACCGCTATTGTTGGTATGTTGCTTTCTACCCCTGGCATGATTCCTTTCGATATATTGTTTTTTGGCTCACTCGGTATTGGTCTTGCTGCTGCATCTGGTGCAGCGGTTAACCATTGGGTGGATCAGAAAATTGATGCTGCAATGGAGCGAACCAAGGGGCGCCCTCTTCCGACGGGTGGGTTGTCCTCTCGCTCAGCTATTACTTTTGCACTTTCGTTGACCGCAATTTCAATGGTAATTTTGCTTGCCACTACGAATGTGCTTACGGCTATTCTTACCTTTATCTGTGTTATTGGTTATGCCGTTATTTATACGATGTTTCTCAAGCGCTCTACACCTCATAATATTGTTTGGGGTGGTGCTGCGGGCGCTGCGCCTCCTATTTTAGGTTGGGCGGCCGTTACCGGTGAAGTGAATACTGAGGCGTTGTTGTTATTCCTTATTATCTTTATTTGGACACCGCCTCATTTTTGGGCGCTTGCGATACACCGTAGAGATGATTATGCCAAGGTTGATGTTCCGATGCTTCCTGTTACCCACGGTATTCCTTTTACCAAAATACAGGTATTGCTTTATACATTTATGCTGTTGGCAGTCACGCTGATTCCTTTTGCCATCAACATGTCTGGGCTTATTTATTTAGCAGGGGCTGTGGCGCTGGGAGTCGGGTTTATTTATCACGCGTTTAAGCTGTACCGTAGTGAAGGGGATGAGCATGCGATGAAAACTTTTGCCTATTCCATCTTTTATCTCACTGCGTTGTTTGGTTTTTTGTTAGTAGATCATTACATACGTATTGGTTTTAGAGCGATAGCGTAAACCTCAGGCTCTTAAAAAGACGATAAAATATGGAAACAAAAAAAGCCGCTCGATAAATCGAGCGGCTTTTTTTGTTTCCATATTTTTTAACAACCCCACGCTTAAATCTAGGAAGTTGATTGTTCTAGTTTTACTTGTCTCGCCAAGCCTTAATGATAACGATCAAAAACAACAAACCACCAATCGTAGATATCAAACCGCCTAACCCCATCATGCCCATTCCCAGCACCTCAGGTAAACGATCTAAACCTTGCGCGGCTCCTGCTGTTTTTCTCTGTACACCATAACCACCGGACCATGCAAGGCCCAAGATATGCATCATTTGACCGCCGCCATAAACATAAGGCTGTATTTTCGCCAAACGTATATTTGGATGACCTAAACCCAACTTAGGCATTAGCAAATACGCGATGCCCATAAATGACAACGTCACCCCCACGATCGACCCGTGGTAATGGGCAGGTATAACAACGTTTACACCCTCAATTAAAAAACCAATAATACCGCCCGCTGAAAAAAGGATAAATGATGCAATCAACGCTGATTTCATCGGTTTCACTTCATCCTCAGCTCTTGGCATGGTGATCAACTGCCAGACAGCAATAACACCTAATGGCAAACACGCCAGACCTCCGTACTGCATTAATTTTGTAAAACCTATGCGATGAGCCGCGGATTCAACCGGTGCACTCAGGTATATCCAGGGCACTAAAACAATGGGCAATATCGTCAATACACACAAACCTGCTAGCAACATCGGTTTCTGTGTAAATTTGGCACCACACACTTGCGCCAACCAAACCCATGCAACCAATAGCAGTAAAGTATGAGTAAACTGCAATGTATGACCTGCGCCCCAGAACAATACTTCAAAGTACAGCTCCCCAGAATGTGTGGCTGGTATGGTTTTATAACTCCATAACAAGGCAATTATACTTAACAACGTGGGTATTGCGGCAATATAACTGGCAAATACGAGTGTACTTTTACCGTCTCTCGGAATTGAAGGGAGATAAACTAACCGTCCCATTAACAGTAGCGCTACCCCCGCACCAAACGCACATAACCCCGCATAATATGCAGGGTGCTGTAACACCGGGACGTAATTGTTCATTAATGGATCTCCCACACCAAAAAAGGGGCTAGAGACCATAATAAGTGTTCCAACAGCAGCCAATATCCACGCTACCTGATCAATCAAACCACCACTTCGAGTGTTGCTGACCGTCCAAAACACACCTGCCATGGATAAAAACCAAATCAACACCGACAAATCCACATGAACAACCAGCGCCACATGGAAGAAATCGATCCAGGGGATAATGCTTTGTACCCCCGGGGTTCGAGATAACACCAATAAAAGTGAAAACACACCAGCTGCTAACAACGACGCTACCGCTAAACCCAGCCATTTTGTTGCTATTTTTTTCTGCGCATCAGTCTCAATATTCAATACAAAAGCATTCAAGTCACTCTTCCCCACTGCAATTTCTTCATAATCATTCATTTATTGTGCATCATACTGGATCGACTTATAGACCAGCAATGCCCACCGGTAAAGAAAGCTTCCAAATAAACGCATAAATAAATACAATACCCCCTCGCAGGAGGCGCTGACGCAATGGAATCAATAGCCCCTGATAACGGAAATGACTTAAATCTGGGGATTTTTTTATGTTTGCTTCAAAGTATTTAACGCTTAAACCAAGCTTGATTGCATTTGTGGGTATGCTTGTTGTTCTATTTGCCAATTTTGCTAACGCAGGAACTACAACAAGAAATGCTGTTCTCGGTCAAACAACATCGATCATACTAACATCTGAACTCGTTGGACTTGGTGCCAACCTTCAACCCGATGGTGGCTATAGAGTAACGTTTGATAATATAACCTGTGATGATGATCGACTAAGTCTCTCTGAAGAATTTGCGGCAAAAGAGCTTACCGGCTCAACTGAAACCGACACCAGCTGCATCCAGTCTACAAAAACACTTAGTTACAAGCCATCCTCAGAAGCTGCTGTTGGAGACACCTACTCTCTCCCATATACCGCAACCGCAAATGACGATGGTCAATCGCCTTCTGTAATAGGGTCAATCGAATTCACAATCGTTCAATCAACACAAGCTGCAGATGTATTAAAAGGCATTTGTGAAACCGCAGAAGAAGAAGCCCAACAAAATCAAGAAATTGGAAGAACAGCAAACAGAACCCTTGACCCTGAAGAACTTCTGCAACTTTGTGCCGACGCAGACTTTGCAACTATCAACCCTGAAGAAGTTGTTGCACAATTCACCTCCGTTAAACAACAGATCACCGCTCAGAAAGGCAACATATTCAAACGCTTTAAGGCATTACGAGCTGGCGACACAGGTGTTAGCGTTGCAGGCCTAACCTATTCGATTAAAGGCGATGAGTTCTCTGGCGAGTGGCTACACGCAATTGCAGATAGCATCGGTGGTGCTGCAGGTGAAGGTGCTCCCGTTAGCAAATGGGGCTTTTTTGTCAACGGATCATTAACCGATGGTGATCGAGACGGTACTGATTTAGAGCGTGGTTATGATAATGATGCCAGCACAGCAACCATAGGTGCGGATTATCGCTTTAGCCGAAACCTTATCGGTGGTATCGCTTACGGTATTAACGAGAGCTCATTAGAGTTTGATGGCAATGATGATGGCATGGACAACGACATGACCAACGTTATTGTTTACGGCACATGGTACAAAGAAGCCTTTAATGTTGACGTTTTAATTGGTGCCTCTGAAGGCGAAATCAAAACAAAGAGACAAGTTACTGTAGGTTCTGATTCTCACTCTATCGGCGGAAAGACTGACACTCAACAAACATTCTTCAGCATTGCTAGTGGTTATAACTTTAATAAGAACGCGCTTTCTTACGGCCCTTATGCCAGCTTTGATTACATTACTGGGGAAATTGATGCCTACGAAGAAAGTGGTACCGTTGGCCTAGAAGTTAGCTTTGATGAACAAGACATCGACTCTAAAGTATTCACCATGGGTGGCCAGGTATCCTACGCTATCAGCACTAACTGGGGTGTTGTTGTACCTCACGCTCGTGCCGAATGGAAAAAAGAACTAGACGATGACCGTGATATCATCACCGGGCAATTTACCGGTATCGCTGGCTCAACGTTCTCTATCGAAGCCGACGATTTTGACGACAACTGGTTTCACGCAGCGGTGGGTGTATCTGCTACGTTCCGTCACGGTTTATCTGCTTATATTGATTACGACAGCATCGTTGCTTATGACGATACTTCATTGAGCACACTTTCTTACGGTGGTCGTTGGGAAGCATCGTTCTAATTGGCACTCTGATTGGCATTTTTGATTGACGTTCGGCTCTCTTAGAGCCTAGCGCCAAAGAAAAGCGATAAAAAAAGCCAACGCTCTTAACGAGACGTTGGCTTTTTTTATCGCTTTTCTACTTCTGTTATATCAAGTCTCACCTTTAGAAAAACTTCAACTAAACCCTAAGCCTATGATTTTTAGGGCAACTATTGAACACTCCCTACCTCTCCTACATTACTACTTGCAAGCTTGGCTATCTAACGCTATTCCCAATAGATAGAGTTTAAAAATAGAGTTCAAAAATACCTTCCATGAATGCGAAGTAGCCAATATGCAAATCAACTTATTAAACGCCAACGAAGACGAAATCAAAGAATTCCTATATTACTCAAAAGACGGCGTTTACCTGGGACGCAGCGAAGGCCTCGTTCCTGAACAGCAGCTCTTTGATCAAGCACATTATGTATTCGACAGTAACAGCGATATTGTTAAAAACTTGGATATATTAGGGGCTCTGAGAAAACGCCTGATCAACTTGCGAAAAACACTAATTGCCGTACCCATCAAAGATATGGGTAAAATTCTAGACATCAATAAGAAAATAGCGGAATTAGAACATAACATTGAAGATCTTGAAAAAAACGTTAGCTTGTCACAAGCAAGCTAACGCCTCCGAACTAACTCCACTCATACCCGTGCTAGACCAATGCGGCATATCGGGCCAAGTGGAAATCAACATTGCCAAACAACGCATCAATACATGTCAAACGCTTGAAGTAATAACCTACGTTAAGCTCATCTGTCATGCCCATACCGCCATGTAACTGGATCGCCTCCTGACCCACCTGACGGCCTGACTTTCCTACCTGCACCTTAAGTCCACATATGGACTTTTTCGATTCTTTGAAATCCTCCACATAATGCAATACAGCCATCAAAAGTACGGACCTAGACTGCTCACATTGCATAAATACATCCACCAAGCGATGCTGTAACACCTGAAATTTACCAATAGGAACACCAAATTGCTTGCGTGTTTTGGTGTATTCCAATGTTGCCTGGTACAACAAATCCATCACACCCACCGCCTCCGCTCCCACAGCAAGAATCGCCTCATTCATTACAACCTGTAAACTATTGAGGGCGCTGCCTTCAACTCCTCCAACAACAGCAGAATCCGGTACCTGGACATTATTAAACGTAATATTCGCTGCTCGGTAACCATCCACCGTTGTATAACCCGATAAAGTGACACCCTTTGCATTCGGGTCGACCAAAAATGCCGTAAGCCCATGTTCATCTCCGGCTTTACCACCGGTTCTAGCGACAACTATCAATTGATCAGCAGCCTGCCCGCTCAACACCAACACCTTTTCTCCATTTAGCACAAACCCATCCCCCTTAGGTTTCGCCCCCATAGATATATTGGTTAATTGATGCCTAACGCCAACTTCGCTATACGCCAACGCCAACTTCATTTGACCGCCACAAACCTCTGGGATAACGTCCTGCTTTTGCTGCTCGGTACCCAACATCTCAACCAACCGGCCACCCAGAATAACCGTTGATAACCAAGGTTCGACCATCAACCCTTTGCCTAGCTCTTCCAACAACACCATAACATCCACAAAAGACCCACCGAGCCCATCATACTTTTCGCTAAAAGGGATGCATAACCAACCAAGTTCAGCCATCTTGGCCCACTGCTCATCGCTATAGCCTAAAGGGCTGCGCATTTGCTCTCGACGTTGTTCAAATTGGCATTCTTTTTTAACAAACCGTGCAGCGCTGTCTTTTAACATACGCTGTTCTTCTGAAAGTGAAAAATCCATGTTTATCTCCTCTACGCTTGTATTAATTGGCTCGCTCCTATTAATTACAAGCCCAAAACCATTTTTGCGATAATGCCGCGCTGTACTTCATTGGAACCACCGTAAATTGAGGTTGCCCTCGCATTCAAGTACTTAGGCATTACCGTTTGAGCGAACTCAGGAACAACAGAGACGTCTTTTGAACCCGGCTCAATGACATCTACCTGTAAAGGCAAAGCAAATTCCCCTGCCGCCTCAAGTGCCAGTTCCGTTATCGCTTGCGTTATTTCCGTACCTCGAATTTTTGTCATAGACGCTTCAGGGCCTGGATTTTGCCCGTTCGTTAACGCCGATTTAATTCTGTTCTCGGTAAATTCTAAGGCTGATATTTCTATTTCTAACTCACAATATTTACGTTTAAAGAAGGGGTCTTGCCATATCGATGAACCTGCAACATAAACCTGCTCCGCTATGTTTCGTACTCCAGCCAATTGAAAGTGCAATGCAGGGGCGTACTCCTGCCCTCCTCGCTCAAACATCAACAAATACTTAGCAACACTCCAACCATCATTTTCCTTGCCTATACGATTGACCTTGGGAACTCGAACGTTGTCAAAAAACACGGTATTTTGCTCATGCACCTGATCCAATCCAATAATCGGCTCCACCGTTATTCCTGGAGTGTTCATATCCAATAACAAAAAGGTAATACCCGCTTGAGGTTTTCCTTCCCTAGATGTTCTCACCAAACAAAACATCTTGTTGGCGTACTGAGCATAAGTCGTCCAAATCTTTGTGCCGTTAACGATATAGTCATCACCATCAGATTCAGCAAATGTTTGTAGCGACGCTAAATCCGACCCCGCCCCCGGCTCAGAATACCCCTGACACCAAAAGTCTTCCCCAGATAGAATTTTTGGTAAATATTCCGCCTTTTGTTCTTCCGTGCCATAACCAATAATACAAGGCCCACACATTAACAACGACATAGGTATCAACGGCGGCGCATTCGCCTTTAGACATTCCTGAGCAAAAATTGAACGCTCAACAACATCCCATCCCGTACCGCCAAATTGTTTTGGCCAATGCGGTGCAACCCAACCTTGCTTATGCAATATTTTCTGCCAAGCCATCGCTCTTTTAGGTTCTGCAAAAACACTGGTCGCCAAGCGCCCAGCCTCTCGAATATCATCCGTAAGATTCTCACGGATAAATTCCTGAATCTTCTCTCGAAACTCTTGATATTTTGACCCTATTGTTAAATTCATAGTGTTAAATCCATATTTCCTTGTTATTTTTCATACGCTGACTAAACAGTCAAAACCCAGGCAAAAAAAACCCTGGAGAAAGTTCATCACATTCACCAGGGGTTATTTTGTAAGGAGGGCTTCGCGGCGCTCACAAGCCTCACGATCATCCCTACCGTTACTAACCTCGTTGAATTGATTTAATTAATCGTCCAAATGCTTTCGCAATTTCTTTTGCCGCTGCATCATCTTTTGCAACCCGAATCCAATCAGCGCCGTCTACTGGGTTTAACACCGTACAGCTATCCGTCGCTTTACTGCATCGATATGCAACTACAGGACTAACTCCAAATGCATTTAATCGACTGACATTAATCGATGACGCAGCTTTATTTTTACCCACCTTCACGTCTTTCTTAGTAGTAAGGATATCCCCTGAAGAAGAAACGGATACAGAATATTGCATGTGATCAGCAATACTCGTGTTCTTAACCTTGCCTTCTATAAAGACAAAAGATCGTAACAAGTCATTAATATGGGAAACCAACGATGCGGTAAGGTTCTCCCCAAGATAAAGCGCATTCACCTTGGCATCAAAAGCATTCCCCGGCTTGGACTCGGACAAACTCACCTTTTCTTCCCACTGCTTAGCGAACTCCCGTGTTTTTTCTTTTGTCGCAACAAGTGCTTTATTATCTTCAAACTGTGTTTCAATATCCGTCAACATCAATAACGCTGGCTCATAGTATTCTGACGTTTTATCCCCATTTTCAACATATTGCTCAATACGCATTTTGGCATCGTCGTACTGTCCCTCATGAAACAGCACCTGACCCAGCAACCAATGAAATTCATTACTGGGTTTAATGCCTAACTGCTCAACTCGATCAAGATAAACACGGGCTGCGGCAAAGTCTTTTTCCGCTATTTTACTTTTCCCTGCCAACACAAGCCTATCGGCTTCGATATCAGGGGCAAGCGCCCATACACTTGAACTCATCACACTTAGATTGACACTTAATATGACGCTTAATATGACACTCGAAATAGTATTAAAAAGCCGTTGTTTCATAGTTAGATTTACCTTCGTAGGCTATCACAACAATAGGTGATACAAAGTGGCGATAAACGACATCACCACTGACACATTCATTCACACAATAACAAAAAAGCCGAGCTTAGCCCGGCTTTTTATCGAAAAACATGTACACCTTCAACATTTTACTTGGTTCCAGGTGATGACTCCGTCTTAAAGCTAAAATAATTGGTTAGACCGCTCACTAGCTTATGCAATTCTTGTGGGGCATCGACAATCTTAAAACCAGTATCAAAACTGTCAGGGCTTACATCGGGTCGACACCAACAGCTCAACGCATCAAAATCGATATGTTTGGCACCATTAACCTCGCGAGGCAATTTCACCCGAAACTCAAACACACTATGCGTTAACAGCGGAATATTGCTTACAAGCCGCAACCCTTCCGAAGATATGTTCACAATATAGCCAATCGGCTTTCCCGTCTTACGGTTATACACCTGTAAATAAGACTTTAATTGCTGGCGTTTGATTAATCGTTTTTCTTTAATTTTCTTATCCATATATAAGTAAGAGTTAAGCTTCAGTAGTGAGAGGTATGGTTCCACGGCAACGAACATCAATAATGTGTTCCTATGACATAAGTTTAGCTGTAGATAGCCGTTCCTCAACGTAAACCATTCATCTAGCAGTCTTTTTTTGAAATCAATCCGAATTTTGTTAGGAACATTGACTTATTGTTATGCTAAGCTGTTGATATTAGGTGAAATGCGCGTTCCCTAATTGGAACCTTTTGACTTTTTCGCTACTCTTAAGAAAGCGCACAACCACCAAACACCACTATGCTCAAAGCCGGGCCCTTAATGACGTTTTTACAACCGATTAAAAAGCACCTATTTACCGGAACAAACTTAGCGTTACTGTTCTTGATGGCCGCAATTTTAAACCCTGCTTTTTTAAGCCCTGCTATCGCATCATCAGGGCAAATAAGTCCTCTCGCTCAACTAAGCCCATTAACACCAACGATTACGGCTAACGCAACCCTGCAATCTGAAAGAAAGCTGTTTATTAAAGCAAGAAAACGACTATCTAGAGGAGACCTGAACGGTTACCGAGCCTTATCTGCAAAACTTACCGACTACCCTCTCTACCCTTACCTAGAATTCTTCAAGCATAAACGGTATATCAGCAAACTATCTCTCGATGATATAGATAATTTTAGTCAGAACAATGCAGACTCCCCTATCTCATACCGGCTTTATAATGCCTGGCTCGCATCACTGGCTAAAAGTAAACGCTGGAGGGACTACGTTGCAACCTATGAGAGTAATGGCAATCCAAAATACGACTGCTATTACTATTGGGCTTTATTTAAAGAAGGTTATACAAAAAAAGCATTTCTCGGTGCCGAGAAGCTATGGCTCGTCGGAAAGTCTCAGAAAAAAGCATGCGATCCTCTGTTTGAGGTCTGGAAAAAAACTGACGCATTTAACGAAGCCATCGTTTGGCGCCGCACACAGCTAGCGATGCAAAACCGAAAGCTACAGTTAGCGAAATACTTGGAGCGTTTTCTTGGCGAACCCGAAAAATCACTTTCCAAAGAGTGGCGAAAACTATACCGCGCGCCAAAACGACTAACCAAAATAACGCGTTATCAACAATGGGCTAGCCATGCAAAACCCCTTATCATTTCAGGATTCAAGCGACTAATTCGAAAGGAAACCGAGCTTGCCATTAACTTATGGCCCCAGTATGAAAACACGTTTGATTTTACCGATAAAGAAAGTGCAGAGGTTCACCAATATTTCGCAAAAATACTGGCTCTACGCTTTGATGACAATGCTGAATATTGGCTCAACCAGGCGCTAGTTTTACCGGGGGGCGAAGAGATAATTGATTACGGCATTCGCCACGCCCTACGAAGTCATGATTGGAAGCGAGTAAAACGCTGGTTAGCAATGGCTCCACAAGCAGAACGGGGCTCAAACCAATGGCGGTATTGGGAGGCTAAATCTGATCAGTTTATCGGAGAATTCGCATTAAGCTTTGCGTTGAACAATAACAATACCAATACCAATACCAACACCAACACCAACACCAACACAACAATACCACGACCTCTAGCATTACCTTTTAACAATAGCGTTCTTTCACTACCAGAGTCCCCATTCCAGAATTTATTAAAATCCCATAACGACTTTGTTCGCAACTTAACCCTACCGGACAATACGCGAACCTTGCTGCCCAGCACAACAGACCCATTATTCCAAAGCCTACAAACACCGACGAATGCATTCTCTGGACTGTCCCAAGAGCGAAGTTTTTACGGATTTATATCCAGCGAGATACTCAACAAACCCTTGCAACTCAACAATCAGTTATCAACACCCAGTAACAATCAAATAACGCGAATTTTATCTACACCTGGCATTGTTCGAGCATGGGAGCTTTATCAAATAAAAGAAGACACCTACGCTCGAAGTGAATGGAATCTGGCAATCACGCGAATGCCCGCAGAAGATAGAGGCATTGCCGCTCAATTAGCGGATCAATGGGGCTGGCATCATCATGCCATTATGGCCGCTGCACGCTCCGATATTAGAGACAATTTAAAACTCCGATTCCCTACCGCTTATCAAAACACTGTGGCATCTAATGCTAGCAAAAATGGTATTGCTAAAGACTGGGTATTTTCATTAATACGACAAGAAAGTGCATTTTCCTATCAAGCAAAATCGCCTGTAGGCGCATTAGGTATGATGCAAATCATGCCAGCTACCGCCAAACAAATATCAAAAAACATGGGCCTTCGATACAAGGGAAATTATTCACTGCTTCAGCCAGAAAAGAACATCCAGCTAGGCACTCGTTATATGGGACAACTTTTAAAACGTTTCCAGGGGAACACTATTCTCGCCACAGCTGCATACAATGCAGGCCCCAATCGAGCAAAGCGTTGGCAACCAAAACACACACCGATGGCAGGTGACATATGGATAGAAACCATCCCTTATAAAGAAACCCGTAACTACGTTAAAAATGTCATGACGTATCAAGCCATTTATCGATCACATCTTGGGAAGGATATAAAATTAACTAAATCACTGGCATCCGTTCCAGCTCGATACCCACAATTGGTCAGAACAATTAATTAGACGCTGTATCTAGACACTGCATCTAGACCCTGTATCTAAACCCAGCAATCGCTCTGACCAAAACCATATTAGCGGCTTAGATTTAATTCATCGGCATCGTTCGACAGCGTTTAGAAATCGTGTTCAACAACATACCTAAACGCGGCAAATGTGATCCTGCCAAAGGGTTTCCTGACGTAAGAATCGAGACGGTTGTTGCTCTCTCTGGATCAGCCCAGCAGAAATTATTGGTTAATCCCAAATGTCCATAAGCATGAGCTGTTGCTGGACCAAACATCCCCCACCCGGTATTACCTAACATCATTCCCGCACTATATCGCATCGGCACCATAAGAATACGATCCATCTCAGGTTTACTTACCTCACGAATTGCTCTTTCAACCGTCACGGCTTCAAAAATACGCTTTCCATCAAGCTCACCACCATTTAACAAACATTGGAAAAAACGTGAACACTCGTCAGCGGTAGCAACAATGTTACCTGCTGGGATAATTTGTTGATAAAAACGCGGGTCATTTGATAATTCAACGGCCGTTTCAAATGAAGCACCCAACACACGATGAATAAACTGTTTTACTGGGAAAACAATCGGTAAACCCGTCACATAGTTTCGCGCTAAATCACCATATTGCTCATCAGGCAAACCATAGTTAAAGTATTTAAACCCTAATGGCTCCTGAATGTGTTTGCGCATAAATTCACGAATACTTTCACCCGTAATACGCTGTACCAATTCACCTAACACATAACCGCCGGTAATCGCATGATACGCAAGCTCACGACCGTGAATTGTTGTGGGTTTAGCGTTATATAGGATATTCAGTATTTCGTCATAATCAAACAACACTTCAGGATCAATATCTTTAAATGTCGCAATACCTGCACGATGAGACAGTATTTGCTGCACCGTTATGTTCTTTTTCCCGTTCGCACCAAACTCAGGAATATAAAAACTCACAGGGTTTAATACATTTAACTTTCCCTGCTCTTCAAGTAGATGAACCACCATCGCAGTAATTGCTTTTGATGCAGAGAACAAACACATAGGCATATCAGGCGTTGCTATAACAGCTTCCCCAATATCTCCAGGCCCATTACCCCGCTGATGCCCAATGGATCGGTTTATTAATACTTCTCCATGTCGCCTAATACACAGCGTAATCGCAGGATACATCCCTGTTTTATATAACGCCTCAGTTGCTCCCCATATGGCCTCTCTATCCTCACTATTCAACCCTAGTAATTCAGGATCCATTTCCCCTTCCGCGATACGCGTTACAGAAGACAAGTCTGATGGGACAACGATATTTCGCTCAATGCGAGCTAGGGGGTTTAGGTTCATGGGGATTTTGCCTATTAGTTCTGACGGAGAATACATATTATCTTCCAATTGAGTGGTGCGATACGTATCCACAGAACGCCAGCTCTGCTTGCACCTATTATAATTTTCGTTTTTAACAGCTTACCCATAAATATTAGAATACAAAACCTATACGGGGTATACCGCCCAAAAGATAACCTTTAAAGAGCGTATTCTGACCTAAAAAGAGATGTTTTATGTAATTTGTCAGCTATATTGCCTGTTCTAGGTTACACACTCTAATGTTCTAGCGGTACAATAGCCCACCAGAACTCCCACCACATACGTAGCCAGAAGCTTCAGATGGAAAATATATGTCATCCAGGATAGAAAAACTCAGCGCAGGGCTAAAAGGCGCATTCAGAATCGGGCAAACCGCAAGTATATTGGCCAAAGCCGGTGTTAACTGGGTTGCAGGGGATCGCCCGCCACCACCAAAGCTTCTGAGAGAGACATTTGAAAGCCTCGGTACAACCTATATTAAATTAGGCCAATTTATTGCCAGCTCCCCTTCTGTGTTTCCTGATGCTTATGTTGAAGAGTTCCAACTTTGTCTGGATAAAACCCAGCCCGTCCCTTTTTCTATTATGCGAAAGGTCCTGGAACAGGAACTCGGGAAATCGTTAGAATCCGTATTTACGGAGATTAACCCCGAAGCCATAGCTTCCGCCTCCATCGCGCAAGTTTACGCAGCTAAACTAAAAACGGGCGAAGATGTTGTTATTAAAATCCAAAAGCCAGGTGTCGAGAACATCTTACTAACGGATCTTAATTTTTTATACGTTGCGGCAAAAGTGATGGAATATTTTGTTCCTAACCTATCGATGGCATCAATATCCGACATTGTGGATGAAATACAAAAAGGCATGCTGGCTGAATGTGACTTCTTGCAAGAAGCCAAAAACATCAAAGCCTTCCAAGAATTTTTGGTGACAACTGGCAATCAAGATACCGTTGCACCGAAAGTATATCCTGAAGCAACAACACAACGCATCCTAACCATGGAGCGTTTATACGGTGTTCCTTTTACCGATTTAGACAGCGTGCGAAAGTATGCGAAGAATCCAGAGAACACATTGTTAACTGCAATGAATACTTGGTTTGCGAGTTTACTGTTCTGCGAATCATTTCATGCGGATGTTCACGCAGGTAACCTTCTTGTACTTCGGGATGGCAAGATTGGTTTTATTGATTTTGGTATCGTCGGCCGAATTCGCCCAGAAACCTGGGAATCCGTTTCACAATTCATCTGGGCTATTGGTCAAGAAGATTACCAGGCGATGGCAGAATCAATGCTTGGTATTGGCATGACTGACGGTGAAGTAGATACCCAAAAACTCGCCAAAGACATTGAAGACCTTTATACCAACATGGACACTGTTGTGATGGTCGACCCAATGGATATGAATGCGGCAAATGAGAAAGAAGTTAACCGTATTATGATGAAATTGGTAAGCCTTGGTAAATCACACGGCATCCATTTTCCCCGTGAATTTGCTTTATTACTGAAGCAGCTATTGTACTTTGATCGTTATGTACGAATTTTAGCGGTTGATGCCAATATCTATATGGATGATCGCCTGAATATTTCTCCTGATGATATGAACTGGAAGTCGCTGCACTAAATACCTACTCCCTTGATGCGTTAATAGTTAGCGCATCAAGGAGGAGTCAATCTCTCTGTACTCATTGACTTTTCTATTCTCGACAACCTTTCAAAATACCTTCTAACGTATCAACACCTAATTCCTGGCAATACGTGATATTCCGCTCTGGAATCGCTTCAGGATTGGGGTATCGCTCTAACACTTTCTCCAAACTCTCTTCTCGAATGATGTGTAACATTGGATAGGGCGAGCGGTTTGTGTAATGGCTTGCATCTGCCTTGTCGACCCCCTCAAAGCAGTATTCTGGGTGAAAACTTGCGAGCTGATATATTCCCTCATACTCTTGTTGAGCCAACAATCCATTAGCGACATCAAGCAAATCAAGGTACTCGTGAAAATCAGAAAACCCATTTGGCATAATAAACATTGCCGCTTCAATGTCATTGTCTTCGTCTAGTTTACGGCACAAGTCCATCAAACAGCACAACGCATCTTCCATTTGTTTACCATCGTAAACTTCATAATGAATACTGCCCTTATCCACCTCTTTTTTTGCAAAAGGGCAAATATTGTGGGCAACAATAAAGTGTTGAACCCAGCTTTGGGTATTCATTACAACAGAATTTGTAGACATCAGAGTTATCTCTTGGCAAAAAACGCAGCATATCCCAATCTCAAGTGATTACAAATCACCTTCTAAAAAAAACACTCGGTAACAATAAAAAACAACTCGAAACGAGCGACTTTGCATACTGGCAAAACAAATGACAATGATGTTTTTTTGGCCATTGCACTTTCCTGACACCTCTATAAAATCCTCGAAATCTGATGGATCTTCGGTAATCTTGCTGATACCTCAGTGTTTTATCCAGCCGTTTCTAGGCCTTTTTCAACTACAGGGGCTAATGTTTTGCAAAGTCACTCACTACTTTGCTGTTGTAAACATTAGAAAAGCTATGCCGTTATTATTTGTTCGACAAACGTCAATAAGTACGTTTGCTTTTTGCCTGAGCCTATTTGCTCTGGCGTTATTTTCTAAAGGTGCATCTGCACAACTTACCGACAACCTTTCACTTGGAAACCCAAAAGCCTTAGCATTGGGTCATGCTGTTACCGCAGATCCCCCGGGCATAGATTCTATCCATTACAACCCAGCAGGCTTGGCAAAAATCAAAGGCCGCCAAATTTCCGTAAAGTTACTTGCGGCAAAAATGATTTTTGAAGCAGAGTTTGGTAATAGGCATTTAGAAAAAGCCAACACAACAGACGGGAGAACTATTGATCAAGCTTACTTAGATCACACAAAGGAACAGTACCCTGATGATCCATTTGAAAATACGGAATCTTATACTGATACCCCTATGTTAATGCTACCGTTTGGTGGCTTAACAGAAGTACCGGAGATCATTGTTCCGTTTGGTGGAATTGCCATCGAAGATCCCGAATTCGGCTGGGTGTTTGCCACCGCCGTTTACGCACCACAATCCTTAGGTTTTCAGCGTGATAAAAATGACCCCGCTCGTTACCAGGGCGAAGAAGTTGGCATATCCCGTATAACCTATTTATCACCATCCATCGGTTTTCAAGTTAACGATACTTTGTCTCTTGGTGTTTCTATCGGTTTATCTTGGCAGGGCTTAGGCATTAGATCCGGTATTCGAGCACCAGAAACCACCTTAGCGTTTCTTGAACATGCAGCAACAGAACTTGAAACGATTGGTTCTGAGTTATCTGCAATCGGCCCATACGACCCTATTGGCACCTTAGATATGGAAATGGAAGATGCCTTATCGTTTAGTTTTAACATCGGGTTGTTATGGGAGCCAACGCCTTGGGTTAGCTTTGGACTTGTTTACCAAGCTGAGTCAACGTCCGACCTTAAGGGTGATTACAAAATGGAAAATGACACCGGTGCTTGGCTAGCAATGACACAAAGCCTTGCGTCCTCCCCGCTTATTAACGATGCACTCTCATTGCTAAACGGTGGATATGGGTTACATGGTGAAGCGGTTACAACAGGTACCGTCGAGGCAGAATATATAACCCCTGCACACTTTGCTATCGGTACATCCGTTCAGCTATTCCCGTACTTAAAAGTTAACGTCGACTTAAAGTGGACGGATTATGCCGCCTGGGAATCTCTAGACTTTCACTTTAGTGACTCCATCGATTTTTTGACCATCTCTGATTTAATTTACATGTTTCCTGCTGCACAGGGTGATGGTGACAATGCAGACCCGACAATAATGCGCACCCAGAAACAATATGAAAATGTTTGGACTTGGGCGATTGGTGCAGAGTACCAATACAGCGACAACCTAGTATTAAGAGCTGGTTATGAGCCGCGAACAAGTTCAGTACCAGAAGAACGCATTGATTTTCTCGTACCCATTGGTGATGCAAAATTATATACCGTCGGTTTTGGGTATCAACTTGATGCCTTTACCCAAGTTGATTTTGCATTTGGCTGGATGCACTCTACATTCGACGCCGATGCGGGGGAATCTCAAAGCGCAAATTCAACCGAACCAGGGCGTGTCGTGTACAACCCCTACGCCTATCTTGATATTTCAGGTGAAACCAACGTGTATCTAATGAGCCTAAGTTACGATACTAAATTTTAATCATAAGTAGTAATAGCTCGTTGCTAAAACGAGCCACAAAAAGATTCCCGCTATACGGCTATAGCGGGAATCTTACCTATCATACACATCAGCCACTCGCTCAATCCAAAGAACGTCCTCATCAGCAACACCTTCAATTCCCGCTATATAACGCAGCGTTTTTGCAATCAATTTATACCTTGGGTTCTTAGGTAACATGTCCACTTTTAAATATTTATCGAACGTTCGTGTTTTCAACGTTCCACTGTCATTGGTAACACGCCATAAACCACTTTCTTCCGCCAGTGCTATTTTATTTTTACCCGAAACCGTCTCCCACACCGTTAATGCAAAACACAGAGATTCTGCGGCTAAACATTTAAGATGCTCCTCATTAGAGTTTCTTTGATATTCACTCAGTACTGAGGCCAGCACATGGGAGGCGCGCTCCTCAACCAGAACATCCCGCTTCACAAGGTCTCCTTTGTAAAAAAAAGACATTAGAATAAAACCCAACGCTCCTAGCTGAACCAAATTTGTACTATCAATCGAATTAGATGCATAAAGAATATCGTTAACGCCAGCCACGATAAATAACATCCCTCCCAGCAACAGCACCATAGCTGACCTTTCTTTTTTTATCACATGGTCTAAAACTGCCCCTGACCATAGGAATGCATATACCAAAGCCGTTGCCTGAAAAATCGGAACCGTATGTGAATAGACACTGGGCGGAGTAATAAATACCAACGCTAACAGTACGCCACAGATAGACGTCGTTAGCCAATGCAATAATGCCGGGAAGTAACTTGGAAAACGCCTCCCCAAATACGCTGCAAAAAAAGGCAATGACGCAAATAATGTCCCATGCTCCAAAGCTTGCTGTAATCCCCAATCCTGTATACCCAATAATGAGAAAAGTAACCTTTCATTTACCGCTCCCGCCCGAAAGGACATTAACGCTGCAAATATTGCTAACAAAACATAATATTTACGCTGCTCGTTAACCGTACGCACCAACAACACCAACGAAGCGACGGACAATAGAAAGGCAACAACAGCATCTTGCACCTTTGGCCAAAAGACAATGCTATCTTGCCTTTCAATCGGGGCTATCCTCAGGCGCTCCCATATACCTCCAACACGATGACGATCATTTTGAAGGTGAAATAGAATAACGATCTCATTATTTATCGGTTGAACAGAAAAGAGGCGCGCACCATAACTGTTGGCGTGAGGGGAAAAAGGCTGCTCTAAGGGGTCATTGACACGCAACTCCCCATTCACCCACAACCTATAACGATTGGTCAGCGTTGGCACCTTAACAACATAGGTATTGTTATCCGGTAATAGAATACACAGCAACAAAGACGCTCTACCTTGCATTGGCAAGGGCTGCCCTTGATGAGTAAGACCACTCCATACTCCGGGCAACGATAAGAAATTTGGCGCGTTTTTTACATCGACCTCCACCATGCTTTCAGGAGGTAAATACTCTTCCCAGTAAAACCCCCATTCACCTGCCAGCAACCTATCATTGACGTTACTTGGCCAATAACGAAGATCTAAAACACCTTGCTCAGCCTTCTGCGCCCCTTGCCCCCGAATGCCATTCATCAACAGCACTAGCGCCACAGAAAAACCTAGCAACGCTATAGGCAACACTCCGCGAACAAGAAACACATAGGGATTTATTTTGAGGTGTAACTGCATCGTTTCCGTAAGAGGTTGGGGTGAAACAATAGTGCTCACCACGTTAGTGTAAGGTATAGCGCTCAAATAGTACCCGCAAACAATATCAGTTAGCCGAAATAACGTAAACAAAGCCTCTCCTACAGCACCTAACTACACCTAACCACACCCAACCACACCCAACCACACCCAACAAGGCTATCAAATCAAGCTCAACAACACTTACCTAACATGTTGATAATTATCATAATTTCCTACTTTTTCCTGCTTTTTCCTAGCCCTACCTTATTCCATTTAACAATATGACTGATCTCAATATAGCCAGAGGCGCAAACATGCATCCATCCAAATTCACCACTATATCCGTAAGCCTCCTTTTACTCTGTGTTCTTTGTCCAAGGATCAGCTTTGCCAATTTAATCAACGGCGAACCGTACCCTGTAACCACCCACCAAAATGGGTTTGTGATTGACGGAGAATATAAATTGCTCCGCGGCGGGTCAGTTCAATGGTTTCGCCTCCCCCCCGAGTCCTGGGAGGATCGCCTAAAACGTTTCAAATCCGCAGGTTTTAACACCGTAGATATGTATGTGGCATGGAATCAAATAGAGAGAACAAACAACCACTTTGACTTTGATGCTCCTGATATTCGGCACTTTTTGGAATTATGCCAATCCCTAGGTTTATATGTGTACTTCCGCCCTGGCCCCTATATTACAAACGAATTAGATGGCGGCGGCATCCCTGGATGGTTAACCGACATATCCACAAAGAAATCCGTTAAGGCAGATGGAAAACCTAACTTCAGAACAGATGACCCCGACTTTTTGTTTTATGTTGAACGCTACCTAGGCCGCCTCAATAAAGTTATTTCCCCTTACCTCGCCAGCAACGGCGGCCCCATCATTCTTTATGCGCTAGAAAACGAATACAACTGGTTTGAGATCTTCCATGAGGCGGACAAACTTGCCAGCTACAACAAAGGTCCTGAACGCGGCTGGTTATCCATGTTACCAACACGTAACTACTTCACAGCGCTTAAAAACATCGTAGTGGAAGACGGTATTGATATTCCCCTAACAACCTGCCCAGGTGATGGAAAAACAACTGGAACCGGTGATGTTAGTGACATTATCCCTATGCCGAATGTATACAATGGCCTAGGTGGTGAAATGCCAGAAAAAGTTGCCTACGACCTATTAAACGATATGCACAATGCAAATAACCACCAGGGCAACTATGTTAACTTTCCCAGTGGAACCACCGAAACGGACAGAGACCCTGTACGTATAAAGCGTATGATTATGGGTGGTTTTGATGCAACCTTTCCCTTTAATATTGTAGGAATGCATCAAGAAGGTTATATGAATTCCGTGGTACTCAACGCCAATGGTAGTAATGTACTCGACACCCTATTCGACTTCTCCTCCCTATCAAACTTGGTTACTGGTTTTATAAGGCCAACAGTGGGCTATTTTCACAATGTCATCGATTACAATGGCGCAATCAGCCCCTCTGGCGTACATAGGGATAACTTTTATGGGTTTCGCAGAGACAATTTATTTTTTGATGCCGTAGAAAAATACTTCGCACCAGCAACACATGCTAATCGTAGCGGCCAATTACCAGAACCTGACCTCCGCTTATCTATCGACAACCCGCTTTTAGGTGCTATTGAAAATCAAAACAGAATCCATTATTGGATGGAAGGTAGTGAAAACACCCGCTTTATCAGTCTCGTCAATCAAACGGGCACCTCTCAACTTTTAGCACCTCATTCAATTTCTATAGAAGGCCTTACCTTTCCACGCTATTCAACTTTGGAAGTTCCTATCGCCATAGGTATTGAACCAGGTCAGTTTGCAGATTCAGACACAACGAGCGCAACAATCCTTGTCGCAAACCTCCCTCTGAATACGATAGGCAAAATCGAATACCTCACCAGTGAGTTATTAACCTTACGCTCCTTCAACAACGAACAATTACTTGTTGTTCATGGTCAGCAGGGGTCTCAAGGTGAACTATCGCTAACGGATCTCGCATCCCCTCCCTCTATTCGTCACACCGATGCATCTATTACTGTACAAGAGCAATCTACAGACAGAATAACCATCACTTATCACCATAAAAAATTAGTTGATGGATTCCAACAACTGGTATTGGATATGGAAGACGGCAGCACTCTCCGTGTTGTCATTACAGCTACTCAAGATGCTGGACACTTATGGTTTGAAAAAAATAATAACACTGACGACATCATCATTGCAGGCCCTGATTGGGTCGACCATTCAGGGCAAACGTTTTCCGTTGAGTTCAACGATAGTAATCGCCATATATTCATACTCTCACCACAACCGTTTAACACACCCACCGGTTTCATTGAAAGCACCCCCTACAACCCAACAACACAAACCACTACATTTTTTAATGGCGACAGTATATTACAACCCATCATTAACCCACTATTGCTATCCTCAGGAAAATCTAAAAGCGACCGCGAAGAATCAAAAGCTAACTATGACAACAGCCACTGGCGATCATGGACAGGAACCCCAACCAACCTTGAACACAACAACATCATTAAAGGTCATGCTTGGTACCGAGCAGAGCTCAACCTCAACCGCTGGTTTGGGTTGCCCTGGTGGGAAAGCTCAGATTTATTTATTGAACATGCCAGTGACATTGTTGGGATTTACGTGAATGGCCATTACGTTACAACCGTTGCACCTCTAGGGACGGAAATTGATAGTGACAGTAAAAATGCAAACTATCGGTTTCCCAATTTACGTCGCTACCTTAAGCGAGGTAAAAACATTATCGCTTTTCGCACCGAAATATGGGGACACGGCAGCTTTATGTTTCCCAGAGGAAGAATCCTCGGCACCAAGGCACAACTACCTGCCGTTGGTTTTGACTCTGTAAAAGGATTATTGGGAACCGCAATGGTCGGCAAACGTCCATTAAAACACTGGTCCGTAAAAGCTAGCCTTCAAGGTGAAGTTGATGGGTATGACACCGCTCATTTTGATGACAGCCATTGGCAGCAACAAACCATTCCTCTGAATTTGAAAAAAGGTGATGTCACCTGGTACAGAACGTCATTTAATACCTCAGCGCTTCCGAACCAAAGCGACTTTCACGCTCCTGTGGTGTTAACGCTCAAAGGGATCAACACCAAAGCCACGATATTTCTAAATGGCCGTCTTATTGGACGCTGGGTTTCTGATAATGATTGGCTCAGCAGAGGGTTCTGGGGAAGAGCACAAAGGGATATGTGGATGAACACCGATCCGGATGACTTCCCAGTAAATCATGGACTGTTAAAATCTCCTGGCGAAAAAAACACCCTAGCGATCGTGTTTGAAGATACCTCAGGACATGCCGATAACGCAGGTGTTGTTGATGTATTAGAAATCAATTATGCTCGTGAAAAAAGCCAAAAAAGTGCCATTAAGGGAAAACGTCACCTAATGCTGCAAGTTAATGAGCATTAAGTACTTAACCATTTAAGCACTCATAACAATAACAACAACTAATTTATTTTAGGGTATAAACATGAAGGTTTACTTCTGTATCTTAGCCATCACATTGTGCAACCTTATGTTGACCACAGGTTGTGGGAGCAGTAATTCCGACGGCGATTCAAATGAAATTTCAAGCACACCATCAAACAACGATAACTCACTTAATGACGATGCCAGCCAAACATTTCAAATCGGGGAGTTTAACGCCGCCTGGGATAATCGCCAACTACGCATAGAGCATAGTGATCGCATTATATGGGAAAGCAAAAATACCGTAGATTCTGAAACCCCCTCTTTTATTGCTGCAGGTATTCACGCTCTTCATGCAGAAGAAAAACGTGGCTCTTTTCTAATAGAAGAACATATTCAAAGTTTGTGCGATGAGCATCAAATTACATCAGTCACTCAACAGGAAGAGCAACTCACCATCATCGGTCATGTCAGTGGCGCTATAGACTGTGAATCTAACTTCACCCTAACCTTTCAAGAAATACAAGCCGGTCACTTACAGTTTCAATTATCCTTTACCAACCCCGCGATTAATTTAAGTCGTCTCACCTATCAGTCAACAAAAGAAGAACGCTTTCATGGTTTTGGAGAACAATACACATTACTTAACCTTAAAGGGCAAGACGTTCCGATTTTGTCTCAAGAAGGTGGGGTAGGTAAAGGCCGACAACTTATTTCTGCTCCAGTCAATCTTGTCTCTCCAGGTTCCGGAGGCAACACCCTCACCACCTACTATGCCGTACCTCATTACATCACCAACACCTTACGCTCAGTTTTTCTCGAAAACACCGATTATGCAGTATTTGATTTAACACAAGATGACCAGGTAGAAATTCGTTTATTTAATCGCGTAATGACCGGCCGCATATTAGCAGGTGACTCGATGCTAGAACTTATCGAACGATTCACAGAATACAGCGGCCGCATGCGCCCATTACCCGACTGGTTTAATCAAGGTGCCATTGTTGGCATTCAAGGGGGAACCGATGTCGTCAACGGTATTTTGGATGAATTAGAAGCACGAGGAACACCTGTTGCGGGCGTCTGGTTACAAGATTGGGTTGGGAAACGAAAAACAGCTGCAGGCTCACAACTTTGGTGGAACTGGGAGCTAGACCAAGACAGATACCCACAATGGGACACCCTGGTAAACCGCATAGAAAATACATTTGGTGGCCGAATGCTGTGTTACATCAACGCCTTCCTTGTTGATGCATCTCCCAAGGGCAACGTGCAACGAAATCTCTTTAAAGAAGCGTTAGAAAACAATTATATGGTTAATCACCCTGATGGCGGCATATATGAAGTCACCAACACAGACTTTGCCGCTGGCATGATAGATTTAACTAACCCATCGGCTCAACAATGGATAAAATCCATTATCAAAGACAACATGATTGACCAAGCCCACTGCCGAGGCTGGATGCACGACTTCGCTGAGGCTCTCCCATTTGACGCGGTATTGCACTCCGGCGTTGATGCCGCAACCTACCATAACCAATACGCAGTTGACTGGGCTCGAATGGGAAGAGAGGCTATACAAGAAGCCAATTTAGAAAATGACATCGTCTTTTTTAATCGTGCTGGCGCTACCCGTACACCGACCTACTCCACATTAGTATGGCAAGGTGATCAAATGGTTACCTGGGATAAACATGATGGTTTTCAAAGCGCCATCATTGCAACACTCACTAGCGGGTTTTCTGGTGTCAGTTTAAACCACAGTGATATTGGTGGTTACACCAACGCATCGATTGGCATCCCGGGTTTCCCAGAAGAGCTTCGCTTAGGCTTTGATCGAGAAGAAGACTTGTTGTTACGTTGGATGGAGTTCTCCGCATTTACCACAGCATTTCGTACTCATGAGGGATTACGCCCAGAAACCAACGCGCAATTTTATGATAATGAAGCAACCTATGGTCATTTTGATAAATTTGCACGCGTCTATAAAGCCCTCGCATTTTATCGACAACAGCTTTTTGTCGAAGCAGCAGAAAAAGGCTACCCCGTAGTACGTCACCCAATGTTACATTACCCAAACGACAACACAATCGCACAATTAACGGATCACATTATGCTGGGAGAAGAAATCCTTGTTGCTCCAGTAGTGGACAAACGCCTCCCGCACGAAAGTCGTGACGATCCCTGGAAAAAAGTGTACTTTCCTGACGCAGAAAACACAGTTTGGGTTCATGTATTTACAGGCAAAACCTTTGGTGCAAGCCAGGAATACAAGGCGCCTTCTTTTAACGTGATCAATCCAGCAACGGGCAATTACCGCTGGGTTAAAGCCCCTTTTGGAATACCTGCAGCATTTTACAAACAGGGTTCTCTCATGGGGGCGCAACTAGAAGAAAATTTACAACGACTCGGCGTTAAAGCCAAATAGTAACAAAGTCCAGGCAAAAGATAACAGCCAAAAAAAAGGCATACCATCAAAATCCGGTATGCCTTTTTTATTTCAATTGTCGAACTACAAAATACCCAACGCTTTCTTTTCACGGTAGTACGAAAATATATCATCCAAACTACGTTTCGATTTAAAGTTAAACGTTTTATTAAACAAACTGCCATCAATAACCACAGGGTATTTATAGTAGTTAATTAAATAACTCGGCCAAGCCTTAAGACCAAGCATTTTACTAATGCGAAATGGAACACCCTCTGGTGCCGACGGTATCGGCAAGCGTGTACAGCCACATTGCGTTACGGCCTCCTGATAACTAATCCAATCATCATTAGCCACATTATAAATACCAGGGTGATTCTCTTTAAAAGCAACAACTATCGCACTAGCGATATCTTCCACATGAATAAACTGCATCATAGGAGAGAAACCAATCAGTACTGGTGCCAATGAATTCGACAACAACAAACTCATACTATTAAGAACACCAGGCCCTGCAATATTACAAGGACGCAAAATGGTGATATTTAACTCTGGGTATTTCCAAAGGTAAATATTTGCCAAATTTTCCAGCTCAACAGAATCGACCAAGTCCATCGTCAACTCAGAAGCTTTAAGTGGCTGGTCTTCTGAAATTAATGCAGAGTTATAAGGGCTCGCACCATAAACAAAAAATGTCGATAACACGATAACTTGATGTACATCGTACTTATGACACAAATCCAAAAGACGCTGCGTACCCAATACATTGTGATTGTAGCGGTTACGGTGGGTTGATTCATACAACCCCATACGGCCAAGGTGTATCACCGCTTGAATATCATGCTTACGAAAAATATCTTCAAAACCGCGTTTATTGTACTCTACACGGTAGCTAGACATTCCTTCATCGAATTGAACACGACGACGAAAATCCACCAGTACAACACGATATTGATCTTTTAGCTGATTAATTACATTTTGTGCCAGCGCACCGCCCGCACCAGTAATCAAGATCTCTGGCTTTTCTACTTCACTCATGAAAACCACCCATTACGCGTTTCTAACCCTTGTTGTATCAATGTATTAATTTCATCTTTTACACGCTCAACATTAATAGCGGCATCATCTTCTGTTTCGATTGGACCGTC
>CAJXXT010000044.1 GCA_913063495.1 uncultured Gammaproteobacteria bacterium
GATGTGTGAGCTACCGCAGAGAATTGGATGGAACTACTGTTTTTAGTTTAATTTTTCCAAGGAATTTTGAAATTTAAACTATAGTGATATACGTGCATATTAACTGTGTGCGATAAGTGTTAGTAAGCCGATAAAAATAAAAATACCAAAATGGATACAACACAAGGACATATGTATGGCCATTTCAAAACCATCACAGTCAACGATACTACCAACAGCTCGCTCGGCCCCTCACGCGACCAAAGCCCCCACGACTAAAGTCCCCGCCACGAAAGTACACACTATTCTAGCTGTTGATGACAAACCCGATTTGTTGACAAGCATGCAGTCTTTGCTGAGTTTATACCGCTACCAAGTTCTCATTGCCCCCGGCGGCAAAGAAGCCATTAATACGCTAAAAAACAATAACGTCGACCTAATCATCCTTGACTTACGCATGCCTGACTTAAACGGTCATCAAGTAATGGATTATCTAGCGCAACATCACATTGATATACCTGTCGTAGTGGTTAGTGGTGAATCCTCATTCGATGCCGTCAGTCGAGCTCTTAAAAATGGCGCGTATGACTTCATTCGAAAACCTTACGTTGCAGAAGAGCTATTAAATGCCGTCAAACACGCGTTGCAAGAACGTACTCTAGCCAATGAAAACTTGCTCATGCAAGAGCAGATCAAACACTCTGAACACCTCCATCGTTTTATGATAAATAATTCACCTGATATTATTTACATACTTGATAAATATGGGCATATAACATACCTCAATGACAGTACACTAAGCCTCATCAATTATGAAAAGTCAGATTTAATCGGCAAACACTTCAGTACGCTCACTAGTGAAGATGAGCTCAGAAAACACCCTTATGCTCTAAATGAGCGCCGTAAAGGCAGTCGAAAGACAAAAAACCGCGAAGTGCAACTAAAACGAAGGGTTCAATATAGCAACATTGAAAAAGTAGGCACGCTTTCTGTTTCCTTTGAAGTCAGTTCTATGGGTATTTATAACGAAGATCCTGTTTCTGGTGAAGATGTATTTGCGGGATCTTATGGTATTTTGCGGGACATCACGGCGAGAAAACAAGCAGAGTCCGTCATACGGTTTCAAGCGTACCATGATTTACTGACCGGTCTACCCAATCGATCTTTACTAAAAGACCGTACTTCCCTCGCTATTTCCCAGGCCAAAAGAAATAAACATAAAGTTGCCATGATATTTTTGGATCTCGATCGCTTTAAAATAGTAAACGATTCTCTCGGCCATAACATTGGGGATCAACTATTACAGGCGGTAAGTCGACGCTTACAGAGCTGCCTTCGCGAAGGGGATACCCTATCACGCTTGGGTGGAGATGAATTTGCTTTACTACTTCCAAACATCGCAAGCGCAGAAAATGCCATCGCGGTCGCAGAAAAAGTATTAAGCGTTTTGGACTCAGCATTTCATATCGATACCCACGACCTGCATCTAACAGGTAGCCTTGGTATCGCGCTCTACCCTGATCACGGGGAAGACATGGATACACTCATAAAACATGCAGACCTTGCCATGTACTCTATCAAGGGAAGTGGTAAGAATGGTCTTACGGTATATAACCAGGAAATGAGTAATGCACAGATTTCACGCATATCCCTTGAACATGACATGCACATCGCATTAGAAAAAGATGAGTTTGACGTTGTCTACCAGCCGGTGATAAATGCGGAAACTGGATCATTAAAAGGGTTTGAAGCCCTTGTACGTTGGCATCACCCTAGTGACGGAATCCTATACCCCAAAGACTTTTTAACTATCGCTGAAGAAAACGGCTGTATTATCGCCATTGGTGAAAAAATACTGGATCGCGTCTGCTCAGATATTAAACGCTGGAAAAAACCAGACCTTCAAATTTCAATTAATGTATCCGCCCTAGAGATTAATCATCACGGGTTTGTGGAGCTAATAACGTCTCACTTAGACCATTACAATGTCCAGGGAAGCCAGATTGAACTTGATATTAATGAAAATATTATCATGTCTGATCATTTACAAACGATCGAAAAATTACAAAAGCTCTCCGATCTAGGCATTAGTATTGCCATTGATGATTTCGGGGCCAGCTATTCATCGTTAAGTCACCTCCACCGATTCCCAATCAACACATTAAAGCTCGATCAGTCCTTTATTGCATCCATTGATGGAAAACCCAAAAAAGCGTGTATCATTAATGCCATTATTGCGATGGCGAAAGGTTTAGATATGCGATTAATTGCCGAAGGTGTTGAAACAGAACAACAATATCATTACCTTCAAGACCTTGGCTGTCAACACATGCAGGGACACTTATTCAGCAAAGCAGTTAGCTATAGCTTGGCTGAATATATGATCCAGCATCCAGAAGATTCATTAAAGTCATTTCCTGAAAATCCTGACATCCCAGTGTTGGCGAACTAAATTCTGAGCCACTGCCCATGCATTTTTGCAATAGCCATTTGCATTTATGAAATCCACTTTACATTCAGCCCCTCCGTTAATACTGGTAGTGTTACGCCATAAATTAACGGAGCGGACTGAGCCATGAAATCGATAAAAGAAATAGTAAAAGTCACTACCCTCTTAGGGATATTCGCTGTAAGTGCAGCTTCGGCAGACGAGTTGTCTACGCTAAGAGCATCAATCTCTGGTTACAATACCAACAAGGCGCTCAATCATTCTGATCATTATGCTTGGCAACTTTTTTCCGATCTAAACCACCCCGCAGTGCTTAACAAGTGCCGTCCAGATTTAAATAAAACATTAGGTGATTCTGGCTTAACCATTTGGGAAACCTGGCAATCTCGTGAGGAAACGTTCTTACAAGACGCCGAAACACCGCCTTCCTGGCGAACAGGCTGTGCCAATGGGGGCTTCTATTCCTACCCAGAAGGCAACTATAGTAATTTCGATGATGAAGCCGTTCGAATTAACAAAAAAGCCTATAAATTTATTCGCACTAACCATTTATACAACCTGGATGAACAGGAACGGTTAGCGCAATCAGGTATTAAAGATATAGATTTCCCTTTAGGCTCAAAAACAGTTAAAGCTGGCTGGGTAAAAATAGACGATGAAGACAAACCCTTTTATCACTGGATGGAAATTGAACGCAACGGTGAACTCATCACCTACGGCTTATCAGCATTACACATAGCGTCAAAAGATTACCCCACCTGGTTTTGGTCAACTTTTGAACATATTGACAATAATACCCGCTGGAACCATGTCTACCCTGAAGGTTTCCGGGGCTGGGTCATCCCGTCCAAAGACAGTGCAGCTTGCCCTCCGAGTAATTTATCTTGTAATACTATCCCTGCTGGTTTTGGCCTAGAGGGAACCAAATGGGAAAACTACCGATTGCGAGGAACTCAAACTGAAATCGTTGACAATCGAGGCTCTCCGACTGTTCTTGTAAACTCTCATCTCGAAGGTGTTTTGGATCAACCATCAATGTCCTGCGTTACCTGCCACGCCCTTGCTGTCAAAGGATCAAATGGGCCCCCCATGCCTATACCTATTACCCACGGCGTTAACAATGAAGGCTTACCAGTGGGTCATATTGGTGCATTAAATCCAGAGTTTTTCTTAGATGCCAACGGAAACTCCATTCCCTATTTAGGATTAGATTATGTTTGGACATTAAGGAACGCTAAACGAGAGAATAACTAATTACTTCAATATATTCCTATCAGTAATGGTGTGGGGCAAAAGATCCCAAACTGCCCCACACCATTACTGATACCTAACATTAACACGTGCAGCTATATTCCATTAACAACGGTTCATTACTCAACTGCTCAAGCAAAAAATCCTTAAATACCTTTAACCGTTTGCAACTTCTCATATCAGGATGAAATAACAACCAAATATTGCTCGTGGGAACAAAATCAACGGTAAACAACCGCTTAAGTTCAGGTTTCGCTTGATCATCAGGCAAAATAGCAATACCAACCCCAGCAGCAGCCAGCGCCGACATAGAAACAAGGTCATTGCTTCGAGCCACTATATTCTTATGGGGGATATTCTCTCTGATCCATTTAAACGCAGGTAATGATAATAGGTTGATATGGCTACAAATCAACCTATGCTCACTCAAATCATCCACTCCAGCAGGCTCGCCAAACGCCTCTATGTACTCCAATGATGCAAAAGCAGACCAATGCAGGGAAAACAAATGTTTACCTACCAGGTACTCTGGTGGCTTTGCACAGGCACGAATGGCGAGATCTGCCTCTCGTTTGGACAAATCACAATCATCATTGGATATATGAAAATTAACCGTTATTTCAGGGTACTTTTCTTGAAACATCCGTATATAGTTTGGCAAAAAGCAATATCCAAAATTATGAGGAACGGTTAAATTAATTTCACCACTCGTCCCGTTGTTTTGGTTGTCTAACACGAGTTTAATATCGCCAACACGATCTACAATATCTTCAACATACTCCAATATTTCAAGACCTACATCAGATAACTGATAACCATCTGAGTTGCGGACAAATATTTTTGAGCCTAACGCCTCCTCCAAGCTATTAATTCGCCTGAAAACGGTAGAATGATTTACTTTTAATACTTCAGCCGCTTTTGCCAACGTATCGTGACGTGAAACCACGATCAGGTATTTAAAATCATCCCAGTTAAGATTATCCAACGTAACCATCTGTCACCTTCATTAAACATAGTCAATACACAAAATTGCAAACATCACTTTCATAATTGGAAATTTCAATAGGGCCGATTTTAGGTAAACTTTATCTCGATGCAAGAAATAAATGTAACCATTACCCTGCACCACCAACGATCCTCCTTCCTCGCCCCTCCATAACAAATCACTAATGCTCCCTAATTTCAAGGTAAACAGAACATGACCCCCGCACATTCTGACTTTTCAACATTAACCCCACCTAAATTTGAACTCATCAGTCACCACCTATGCCCCTATGTTCAGCGTTCGGTAATAGTATTGTCAGAAAAAAACATCAAACATAAACGAACATATATTGACCTAAACAATAAGCCACAATGGTTCACCAAAATCTCCGCAACTGGAAAGGTTCCTCTATTAAAGATTGACAAAGACCACATACTCTTCGAATCCATGGTTATTTGTGAGTATCTAGACGAAATCACTATGGGATCTTTACACCCAAAAGAAACACTTAAAAAAGCGCATCACCGTTCTTGGAATGAATTCGCATCACAAATACTCAACAACATTTCTCAACTATACAATACCAAAAACAGCCTTGATTTCGAGCAACAACTATCTGAAATATCAAAGAAATTTTTACGCATAGAAGAACACATCATATTACCTTATTTCTCCGGTGATCAGTTTTCTATGACCGATGCAGCTTTTGGCCCTGTGTTTCGCTATTTCGATGTATTGGATAAGTACACTAACACCGATATTTTTTTTGGCCTAGAAAAATCAAAACAATGGCGTAAAACACTTAGCCAACGAAAATCCATTCAAGAAGCCGTTACTAAAGAATACCCAGAATTACTAACTAATTTCTTATCTTATAGAGGAAGCTATATATCATCACTAATAGAACAACACTCAACTAACAAGGGAAAAAAACAGTAAAAAATCGACAAATACCACAGAAACATTACAGCAACATTACAAAAAAAACATAGCCACAAAAAGTACCTGCGCAACGATGCAAACAAGGATTGCACAAGATTAATCTAAAAAAACAATGCGTAAGCATTTTTGTTGCTAATATATAAAAATAAAAAAACAACAAAATATTGAATTACAAACTTATATTCTAAAATTGATTTTAGGAAAGGAATGCCACCACAATGGATATCGTACTTAAAAAAAATAAAAACCACAAAAAGCACAAAGCTAAAAACAATACCAAAATCAACGAAATAGAACATTACCAAAGTACACTTATCGACATAACACAACATGAAATTGAAGCGCTAAAAACTGAATTTAATCTTGCTGATGCACATACACACCAAAGCCAAAGTATATCCCAGAAAAAAATCATAGAAGATCTACCTGAATTATGGTACTCGGCGGAAAAAAGAACGCAACATCAATGCGAACAGGAATTTATCGAAAAATTCTACTCATCCCACGGCCAGCATACGGCGCTAAAAAGAAAGAATGAAATTTACTTAGTTTATTCTGCATCGATATCTATGCATATTACCGCCACTTATTTGATGCAAAACGATATGAGCGTGGGACTTATTGAGCCTTGTTTTGACAATTTACACGACCTCATGAAACATATGCGTGTGCCCTTATCTCCCCTGGATGAGTCGTTATTTTCTGATTGTAATAGAATTTATGATAACCTCGTGCAACATGCATTAGGCTTAGATGCGATATTCATAGTTGACCCCAACAATCCAACAGGATTCAGTATTTTTTCAGATGGTACCGAATCCTTCTCTGAATTAATACGATTTTGTAAAGACTTCAATAAATTGCTTATTATGGACTTTTGTTTCAGTGCCTTTATCAAAGTCTCTGGAGGCAGCCGCATTGATGTATACAAATTACTGGAAGGAAGTGAAGTAAACTTTATCGCCATGGAAGATACGGGGAAAACATGGCCCATTCAAGATGCGAAATGCTCATCATTGCAAGTTAGCAGAAGTATCAACAGTGAAATTTACAATATCGTTACCAGCGTTCTACTTAACGTGTCACCGTTCATCCTACGAATGATCACTCGTTACATAGAAGACAGTGAAAAAGACAATTTTACATCTGTAAGGTCTGTTCTGACAACAAACAGAAATTTAGCTATCAAGTATTTAGATGGCGGTCTATTAAAATACTGCCCACCACAAATAGAAACCAGCGTTGTATGGTTTGAAATAACCGACCCCGACATTAACGCTGATCAATTACAAGAAAAACTTCGAATCCGTAACGTCTATGTATTACCCGGGAAGTATTTCTACTGGGCCAACCCAAAACGCGGACAGCGTTATATACGCATCGCGCTAGCCCGAGATTCAGACATATTTCTAGGTGCAATGAAAGCTGCTTCGAGTGTAATCAATGAACACAAAAAATAGAAAGATATTTATTGATGCATCCCTTTTCATGGGGATGCACTCGAACGATGAAAAAATACGCAACCAATCGCTTTCGGTCATGTCAGAGCAGTTCTCCAAATGCATCTATATGAATCTAGAGCAAGTTGGAATGTGTGATGAAGTTGTTTGGCGTTATAGTCGAAACATTCAAGACGACTATTATCCCTTCATGGATATTTTGCATAGTGAGATGGACATCACTCGCATAGGTTATTGTAGTGCCGACATCGCACGCCTCAATAAAGACAGACGACTATCAGAAACAAGCCTTTCCGTGCAAAGCGCCCTTCTAGTCGCACAAACCATTAACAACAACGCGTTACTTTACACCCATGACAAAAACATTTTATCACTAGCTTACTTCAATGAATATCTCGGTGAATTTTCTAGTAATCGACATAACTATGACCATGTCGAAAGAAATCTAAAACGCAACTACACATTCTCTCCCAAATTAGACCAATTATATGACACTTCGAGAAGTTTAATATTTCCATTTGAACAGTGCTAAAGGAAACTCACTATGTCTAGAAAAAACATCTTAATCCCACTTATAACACCGCTGAATCAGAAGCGTAGTGTCTGTGAGGATAGTGTAAGATCCCTCATTGACCGGTCAAAGAATCACACAGCAGGATATATCCCTTGCCTGACATCAGGGGAAGGCTGGAAGCTAACCGAGCAACAATGGTCTGAAATGCTTCAATACACACGTCTACACGCTCCGTCTCATGACGTCATCGTTGGCATTGAAAAAGCAACAACCGCTGAGGTAATACACTACGCAAATTTGGCCACCAATTTTCTAGCGAATGGCATCATTATCACCAGCCCATTTGGTGAGGCTGTAACACAGCATGAAATCTATCAACATTATAAAGAAATACACGATGCATCTGGTCTAAAAATTTATATATATAACGAATCAGAACTTTCCGAAAACAACACGAATGCCGAAACCCTGCTAAAGATATCCGAACTTCCAAACGTTGTAGGAATTAAAGAATCAAGTAATTCTGCAGACGTTGATTCCATCAGAAATCATCTAAAAAACCAAGGTGTTCGTATTTATCAAGGCTGGGAAGATAATATCGTAGACGATGACCTAGCTGATGGAAACATATGTTCGCTCAGCAATCTATACCCAGAATTATGCTTAGAAGCAGCAAACCGACCAACAGACAATCTTAAAATCGAAATTTCAAACCTGTGTAAAGATCACCAAATTTTTTCAGAAAACTGGTATGCACATATAAAAGGCTACTTAAGTGAAACAGGGGTTATAGCAAGCGACCACTGTATCAGCGCTGCTCAATAGGATCAGTCATGCTAACGCAAAAAAAACTATACCTTTACAATAAGCGACAAATAACACAGGCAACAGAACACGAGAAGCCCTACCTTGACTATGAAAAACAATGGATATTTTCTGGGCTAAAAAGCATTGATGACTCGACAAACCCAAAATCTTACAAAGAACTCATTGGCGCTATTGCGGACGTTGTTAATACCGAATCAAGTGATGTAACCGAGAGCTCAATATACGTTTCCGAAAAAATTAGCCTCAATCAATTTCGCGTACTCGTACAAGAGTTCGCTGTTGATGGGCTTACGGAAGCGCAAATTTTCTATTCCATAATGCCTAGATTAACGCTATCAGCTCAATTACCGATGTTACGTATTCTAATCGATGAATTTGGATCCGGCAATCCTAAACGAACCCATAGTGAATTGTACAAAAATCTGTTACTGGAGCTTTACATGCCTACGGACGAGGCATTTTACCACGATAGAATCGACAATCTGAGCTATGCATTTATTAACATGTTCTATTGGTTAACGTTAAGAGCCGATGATCCATCGTATTTTGTCGGCGCACTGACTTACCTAGAAAGCATTATCCCTGCGGTATTCCCTTGTTACGTTGAAGCCTGTCAACGACTAGGCATCCAACATCTACATTACTACAGCGAACACTGTCACATTGATGCTTACCATGCGAAAGAGTGCTTTCGAATTCTGAAAGCTATGCACCAAACCCATACTCTAAACATCAGCAAAGCCTGGAAAGGGTTGTGTTTGGCTAGCCTGGTAACCAATCAAGCATTTGAACAAGCCGTGCAAAAAGCACAGCGCTTGAACGGTCTCGATTACATATTGCCACATACAGGGTTAGCAATATGACAAACGACCACGACTATCAAGAACAAGGGTTATTCACCATTGAGCATGAAGGGCTGTGTTATCACATCCCTCGCTACTGCCCTCACCGTGCAGGTCGGCTCGATCACGGAAACATCAATATTGTCGCTAAAACGGTGTCTTGCCCCTTACATCATTCAGTTTTTTCACTAGACACCGGAGAACAAATCTCTGGCCCATTATGTTCAACATTAGAAATATCCATGTCAAAAATCACCAACAACCTTAAAAACCCAACGGAGAAAACACTATGAACACAGATCTAAGTCCTTATGGCGCTTTTATTATGCGAATTTCACTCGGCGCCGTACTCATCGCCCACAGTGTATACCTTAAACTGATGGTATTTACGCTCGCCGGCACCGCTAATTATTTTGAATCCATAGGTTTACAGCCCTGGTTAGCGTATGCAGTATTCTCTATTGAGTCTGTCACTGGAGTGTTAATTATTGTTGGCTACAAAACACGCCTATCTGCTGCCATTGTTCTACCTATTCTTTTGGGTGCAACCTGGGCACACAGTGGTAATGGTTGGGTATTTACAGCGACAAACGGTGGTTGGGAATATCCGCTATTTCTAAGCTTCATTGCCGCTGCGGTTGCCCTATTAGGCCCAGGCGCTCTAGCATTAGAATCTAACAAAGTTAGCCTTATTGAAGAACTCAACTATCCCAACGTTATATCTCAAAACTAGGAGGCTTGTGTGTTAACTAACAAATTACCCTATAGTGTTGAACAACCCTGGCTACCATTTTCAGAAGCGTTGTTAAATTGGGATGAAGCATTCCATCAATTAATGTTAAATGACAAACTACGAATGCATGCTTATGAAAAAGCAATCAAGGAGACGGTGAAGCCAGGGGATGTCGTTGTTGATCTAGGGACGGGAACCGGGATTTTAAGTTTATGGGCACTGGAAGCTGGCGCAAGTTGTGTGTATGGAATTGACCTTAATCCTGACATACTTGCACTAGCAGTAAACATGATGATAAAACATAAATTTTCTGATCGTTTTATCGCAATCAACAAAATCTCCTATGATGTCATTTTACCTGAGCGCGCAGACGTACTGATGTCTGAAATCATAGGAAACATCGCTGATAACGAAGATTTCCAACCCATTTTAAGTGATGGCATTCGACGTTTTTTAAAACCTGGAGGAAAGTGCTTACCCAGAGATACCTGTGCTTATATCGTCCCAATAACCGCTACAAAAGCCCATTCAGCCATCAAAAAACGAGAGGTAAAAACACTAAACCCCAATTACCAACTTGATAAATTAATGCGGGGAAAAAACATTAGCAACCCCTTCAACCTATACTACGATACGCTCATTGAAAAACCTGCTCAACTGAGCAAGCCTCAGCGAATCCAGTATTATCATGATGATTGGAGCCAACAACCAGTATATTGTAAGGTTCGTTCATTTGTTATAGAACGAGATGCAGAGTTCACCGGTTTCCAGTGTTATTTTATTGCAGACCTAAGTGATACGGTTAGTTTGGATATATCCGGTGACGACCAAGATTTGCATAGCTGCTCTGATAGTTGGAAACATGCGTACCTGCCAATCGAACACCCCATCACCGTTCGTAAAGGCGATGTTATTTCTTTATCATTTAGCCGCTATTACCCTGATGGTATGAGTGCCTTACAATTTCGGCAAATATACCGTTGGAGAGGGCATGTTGAAAGAGATGGTAAGCACTACACGACATTCGATCAATGTATGGATGAGCGTGTTTTTTCGGAACCTAGGCGAAATATAGTTAACATAGAACAAGAAAAACCAAGGCACACTGGAGAAGGGTTGCATTTTTAGTTTTCCGACCTAACGATAGTGTGTTCGCAAACCAAGCCGTAGAGAAACTAACGTTTTTCTACGGCTTGGTTTATCGATCGAATTGTCATAATTCGTATCAAAAACACCGTCTATTTACAGACACTTATGTATCACTCTCCTCCACCCGTTCCAATAAATGGCTATCCACACGTTTACGAAAATGACGTAACAAAGTAATACCGTGATTGCCTTCATTAACGCCTTTGTCGATTCGATAGGCCTTCCAATCACATTGGTCTTGCGTAAATTCAACGGTGGAATAACCATTCTCTATCGTATTAAAATAATCCACATGGGGGTTTTGGTTATACACCAATTCACTGGTTAATAGCTGAAATATATTGTCAGGGATACTTCGCTGTTGGGCAAGACGAGAAGCATAACGGGCCTGATAATCATTTGGGGTTCTTAGCATTGAAGTATCATCAGCAGGGCGGTGTCCAGACGTCCCCCCTAACAATCCTGCAACCATGTCCAATAGCCCTGCGGATGTAACAGAAGGCGTCATAAATTCAACACCGATAAAATTATCTACGTTCGACTCAGAGGTATCGTAATAATCCTGTTTCACATGAGAGGCCATGTACGTATGAAGGTCTCCCGTTAACACAACCAAGTTTTCTACCTGATTACTTTTGATTTCTTGATTCAGCCAGTTTCGTTCATAATCAAATCCATCCCATGCATCGGTATTCAAGGGTACTTTTGCCGTCTTATTACCGATCCAAAGGGGCGCCATAAATGTTTGGTTACCCAGCAACTTCCAGCGAGCGCTAGAATCACTTAAACCGTTCACCAACCATTCTTTCTGCTCATCGCCGAGCATAGTGTGTTCTTTATCTTTCCACTCGCCACAAAAAAGTGGAAAGTAACGCCCACCAACCAAACCTTCGCCACAGGAGTGAGCGCTTCGATAAGTACGTCCATCGAGCATAAATAAATCAACAAGATTGCCTAATTTCACGTCCCGATAATACTGTAAAAATTCATGAGGGTGCGTCGCCCCCTCCTTTACCTTTACTCTTGCGGGTACGTATTCAACCCACGCTTGCTGAGAGTCCAACATCAACTGCATCAGTTTTGCGGGGTCATTCCCCTCCAGTGTATAAGGATGATCAGGCGCACCTAAAGTATCTCGTGCATAATCCCAATATGCATCATTACTGGTTTCGTGATCATCCCGAGTCATAATCCACGTATGGTTTTCCATCGCCTTCTGTAGAAAAGGGTCTGAGCGATAGGTTTTATAAAGGTGGCGATAATCTTCTAAATTCATCGCGACGATGCCCTCACTGGGCATAATGATCAGACGATCTTCAAAGGGTAATGATTGAAATTTTGGATCTCCTGCCGTTTCATAAATGAAATCGCCAAGATGAACCACAAAATCAATACTGTCATCTTCAGCTATATAATTTAGCGCACCGTAATATCCATTGGTGTAATCCTGACATGTGATCACACCAAGCTTTAAGGTTTCAGTATCTACACCTTCTGGAGGAGCTGTTCGACAACGACCCGTTTTACTCACGGTATTGTCATAAATAAATCGATAGAAATACCGACGACTTGACTGTAATTGGCCGTCTAGATCAATATTAACCGTGTAATCTCGAAACGCGCCAATTTCTGATGGTTCAACAATGCTTTCCAACACCAGCGTTGTAAACTCTGCATCTTCAGCAACCTGAATCGTTAAGAATGCATCTTCTATATAAGCCGAAGGGTCTACTCGAGTCCACAAAATGACACCGGATGCTGTGGGGTCACCCGATGCGATTGATAAACTAAACACTCGCTCAGAATCGAAGTTCAAACGATTATTCGTTACACCTGTTTGTTCCTCAACAAGACGGTCGGCACCCTCCGCACCTACACCACCCCCGCCACCGGAAGACCCTCCTCCGCACCCGGACAAAGTAATAATATAGGGTGTAGCAACCCCTGTTGTTAATAGCGACATAAACCGTCGTCGAGATATTTTCGAATCCATAGCAAACTCTTTATTTTTATTTTTATTTTTATTGGGTTCACCAATAATACTCTATTTCGAACCCAGAATACGCGTGTATTGTGACGCCATAGTGACTCTATAGTGACAAAGCGGGCTGACTGACTAGTTTCCACTCTATATATACATTGTATAACGAGTAAGTGGCTTGTATGATCCCGCCCATACTAAGATCCGAGAACAACGGGCATCAATGGCCTTATCAGAGTCAACTTGACCTCACTCTGATAGACCCTCTATTTAATATGACCCATGGACTTAGTAATGATTGAAGTAATACTGATATTTGCCCTTGCAACCTTTATCAATATATCTGGTGTAAAGGCAGCAACAAACCTACACAAAAGCGCCCCAACAAAGCGCGCCATTGTTACCGTTGAAGATGTTAACAACGAGAAGTCAGAATCCCTACTAGAAGCCCTTCAAAAACCGAATTGATTCATGGACTTCTTTTTACATTTCCCTAAGTAATTCTGCACGAACACAGCTGAGCACCTCGTAAGTAAAGGCCCCACCAAGGTCTTCAAATACAGGTGTCAGTTTGATGTGATTTTCTTCATCTGAATTGGCAAATAATGCATCGCGGATACGATCAATATCCTCTTCGGGCAATTGAACAACATCTTGTATTTCCAACTCCCCTTCTTGTATGCATTTTTCCAGATGTACATAAATCGTTTTTTCTTTAACGCCCCGCTGCTTCGCAATCATCGGTACATCCATACCGGCTTTTAACAACGCCAAACTCTCAAGATAACTTTCGACTTTGTCGGCACTAGGTTCACTGTCAAAACTTGATGTTACATTCGCTGAACCATTAAACTCAGCCAATACCGATAGAAATGCTTCACCGTATTTTTCCAATTTACTCTGGCCTACACCAGTAATCATTAGTAGCTGTTTCGATGTTGCTGGCCGACGCTCCATCATTTCCATTAACGATACATCACCAAAAATAATGTAGGGAGGTACGCCCTGCTCTTTTGCTAGCGATGTTCGTTTTTCTCGTAATGCTTCCCAAAGATCTCTATCTTGATCCGATACATGACTGGATGTACGAGAGGATTTTTTACTTCGTAATTCGACACGATCTTTGCGTAGAGAAATCGTTTCTTCTCCACGCAATATAGCGCGACATTTATCCGTTAACTTAAAGGCCCCGAATGCTTCTGAATCAACTTGAATATGCCCGCGTGCAATTAATTGCCGGTAAACCGATTTCCATTGATCTGCAGATAAATCATTACCAATACCAAAGGTACTAACGGATTGATGTCCGTGTTGTTTTACCTTGGCGTTATCCTGCCCCCTTAAAACATCAACAAGATGGCTTACCCCAAAGCGTTGCCCTGTACGATAAATACAGCTTAAAGCTTTACGTGTCGCATCGGTTGCATCCCATCGTTCGGCTGGGTTGATGCAGTTATCACAATTTCCACAATGCTCCTTTGCCTCGTCATCATCAAAATAATGCAACAGCGCTTCTCGACGACAACTGATTATTTCACACAACCCCAACATGGATTCCAAACGCTGATGCTCAATTCGTTTGAATTGCTCGTCGGCTTGTGAATCTGCACGCATGTTTTTAAGCTTTATAACATCTTGTAACCCGTACACCATCCAGGCGGTTGATGGCTCGCCATCTCGCCCTGCTCGGCCTGTTTCTTGGTAATAGGATTCCACACTTTTTGGCAAATCTAAGTGAGCAACAAATCGTACATCCGGTTTATCAATCCCCATACCAAACGCTATGGTAGCAACAACAATCACTCCGTCTTCTCGTAAAAACTTCGATTGGTGACGCTTACGCGTTTCCATGGGAAGGCCCGCATGATAAGGCACCGCATTAAAACCTTTGGCTTGTAACCACTCGGCGGTCGCTTCTACTTTTTTGCGAGATAGACAATAAACAATTCCGGCATCATTAGGATGTTCATTTTGCAAGAAACGTAGTAATTGCTGATTACCATTTTCCCGGTGCGTAATACGATACTGGATATTTGGTCGATCAAAACCACTGACAAAAACATGAGAGTTCTGTAACCCTAAACGCATTAAAATTTCTTGTCGCGTTTGAGTATCAGCGGTTGCGGTCAGTGCAAGTCGTGGCACATGAGGAAACTGTTCTTGTAGAACATTAAGATGAAGATAATCGGCACGGAAATCATGTCCCCACTGAGATACACAGTGTGCCTCATCAATGGCAAATAAACTAATTGTTGCCTGTTGTAATAATGAGATTGTTCTCGGCTGTAATAATCGTTCTGGTGCTATATAAAGCACCTTCAGTGACCCATCGAGCACTTCTCGCTCAGTCTGTCGCGCCTCTTCACTAGTCAACATACTGTTAAGGTAGCGTGCGTTTATACCGAGCTGGGTTAACGCGTTTACTTGATCTTCCATCAAAGCGATAAGCGGAGAAATCACCACTCCTACACCGGGGCGCACCAACATAGGGATTTGGTAACACAGGGACTTTCCGCCACCTGTAGGCATTAACACCAACGCATCATTGCCAGCAATTGCGGTATTAATCACGTCTTCTTGATGTCCTCTGAATTCAGAGTAACCGAAGGTATCTTGTAAAATTTTCTGTGCGTTTATATCCATAGCCGGGGATTATATAGAAAGGTGTACGGGATGGATATAAACGCAAATAGTTAGATTACTTTACTAACCCATCAAATGATTCGCTGTCTCTTCAAGTCGCTCACATCTTGCTCACTCATATCCAACAAGTCGCGGTAGACCTCATCATTAAACGCCCCTACTTCTGGGCCAGGCCACAAGGTTTCTCCTGGTGTATTAACAAGCTTAGGCACGATAGCGGGTATTTTTAATGACTCTCCATTGATATCAACCGACTCAAACATGTCTCTTGCTTGATAATGCTCGTCCTCCATCATATCTTCCACATTAAAAATCGGGCCCGATGGCACACGTGCTTCGTCCAAAATGGCTAACGCTTCTTTGCTAGAAAGCTGGCCCGTCCATAATGATAAAGCATCATCTATTTCCTGTTCATGCTCAACACGACCTTGGTTGGTGGCAACTCTGGGATCCTTCGCTAAATCCTCACGTCCAATAGCATCCATCAAACGCATAAAGATAGAATCACCATTACCTCCTACAACAATGTACTTTCCATCACCACAGCGATAGGTGTTAGTTGGCACTATGCCGGTAACCGTAGTGCCGGATGGTTTACGCACTACTCCTGCACCATCGTATTCTGGAACAATAGCTTCCATCATGTTGTACATAGATTCGTACAAAGCGACATCCACTACTTGTCCAATACCTTGGGTTTTATTTCTCTGCATTAGCGCTAATACAATGCCAAACGCTGCATGTAACCCTGCAAGTGAGTCACCCATACTTAAGTTAGGTCGAACCGGCGCTTCGCCTGGAAACCCATTAACTGCCCGAAAACCACTAAAACCTTCGCACACAGAGGCAAAACCTGGCTTTTGCGCAAGTGGGCCGGTTTGTCCGTATCCAGATATGCGTGTATATACGAGTTTAGGATGTGTTTCTTCAAACACTTCTGGCCCCAACCCCCATTTTTCCATAGTTCCGGGACGGAAGTTTTCAATAACGACGTCTGATTTGAGTATTAGCGATTTAACAATTTCTCGACCTTTCTCAGACTTGAGGTCCAAGGTAACGCACTTTTTATTTCTGCCTAGGCTTCGCCACCATAACGAGGTGCCGTCTTTTACTTCTCGCCATTGTCGAATGGGGTCCCCTTTGCCAGGAGGTTCAACTTTGATCACTTCTGCGCCGTAATAACCCAATAACGTTCCAGCAAATGGGCCTGCTAATAGCTGGCCCAGCTCAAGCACACGAATACCGACTAATGGTTTATCTTGATGACTCACGGGAATATTCCTTTTACGTTGGCTGATTTAGGGGCTACAGAACTAGCCCGTAATCTTACGCTTTACTGCTCTGCCAATAAACCGTGCTTTTGTTCCCATTTCAAATCGCTTCAAATTCGTTCCAACAATACCCTTAGTGAAACGTGTTCGTTTGGAATAATCCACATTAACGTCCACTACCACGGGTACACCAGAATTCGCCAATTCAAGGGACTTTTGAATAACGCTGCTTATATCCGCATCACATTCTAAGGATAAAAATCGAGCGCCCGTCGCACGAGCAACCCCAGAAATATCAATATCACCCAACACTGTACAGGTCTTTCGGTTATAGGGTATTTCTTGTGCCTGAGAAATTTGTGATAACTCGCCATCATGAAATACAAAAAATATGCCCGCAATTTTAAGCCTAGAGGCAGTAAGAATTTCCATACAAGTCATGGCAAAAGCACCATCACCAATAATGCCAACCACTTGTTTTTCCGGATTAACCAGTTTGGTGCCTATAACGGCCGGTACGCAATATCCCATACAGTTAAAATCTGAAGGGGATATAAAATGTTTGCTTTTATGGATTGGCATAAGCTCTGCCGCCAAGAACGTATGGTTTCCATCATCAGCAACCACATAATCATCATCAGCAAGCTGAGAGCGCAACCCCTTAAAGAATGCTGCCGGATTTACCCTGCCTTCACTATCATGTGACGCCCACTCTTCATCGTATTGCAACTTGTCTTTTCTGATTTCTGTTGCGACCGCCTCTCGTTCATTTTTTGGTGCGGGTCGCTGAGAAAGCACATCGTATAAACGCTCCAATACCGAAGCTGCATCACCTTCGATGGTCACTGATGCGGGATAGTTTGCATTAAATACACGAGAATCTATATCAATATGGATAAGTTTCTTAGGCACCGTTACACCAAAACTACCGGTGGGTATTTCTGCAAAACGGGTGCCCACCGCTAACATGCAATCACAATGTTTAAACGCATTAGTTGCAGCAGGTACCGCTGCTGGACCAAAACTCATACCAACATGCAGAGCATGATTCGCGGGAAACACACTTAAGCCCTGCAAGGTCGTTGATACAGGGGCATTTAGTAGTTCGGCAATTTTAATTAACCATTCTGTTGATTCCTTTGCTCCCCAGCCAACAAATAACCCCGGTTTATTGGCATTACACAATTGCTCTACTGCTTTATCAATTGCATCAATATCCAACTCGACACTACGATTTAGTGCCCGATATACTGGCAATTCAACAACATCACCTTTATCCATTTGAAGGTTAACAGGGACTTCTACAAATACGGGCCCAGGCAATCCGCTCATTGCAGTATCATAGGCTTCAAAGATAGTGGGAATAATATCCTTGTGATGTTCAATAAAATACGTTTCTTTCGTTACTGGTTTCAACATCGTGTGTTGATCCATGTCGTGCAACTGATAACGATAATCGCTGTTACTCCGAATACCTCCGGCAATAACTAACATCGGAACACCTGCCATATAAGCTTCGCCCATACCCGCTGACGAATAGGATGCTCCAGCGGCTGGCACAATCATCATGGTTCCGATTGAGCCTGATGTGCGACTAATGGCATCAGCCATAAAAGAGCCGGATGCTTCATGGGTAACCAATATGGGCTCAATGGATTCTGAGTTATTCAGTTCATCATAAATTTCTGTGTTATGAACGCCAGGTATGCCAAATGTGTGTTTTACACCAATTTGCTCTAACGCGTACCGAACTAACCAAGCACCAGTCTTTCTCATTATTTTTCCTACGTCGTCTTACTCTTTTTTTAGTGGGGCCATATAGCCCACATCAAGGTACAGCAACGCCACCTATAGATCTAGCCGCAATGCGCCCACTTAAAATACAACCCGATAAAAACGTACCTTCCAAAGATCGATTGCCATTGCTGCCACCGCCGCCAAACCCCGCCATTTCACCCACTGCATAAAGGTTTTTAATGACATTGCCGTTGTTATCAAGCACTCGACTATGGTCGTCTGTCTGAACGCCTCCCATGCTTTTACGGCTAATAATATATTCTCGCATGGCCACTAGCGGCATGGCTTTTTTATCCAATATTTGCTGTGCTTTTAACGTGCGCACCTTATCGCCCTTCCACTGGCGAGCATGAACAATGCGCCTGGCTTGATCATCGTTATGAAATCTACTACCTCGTGCAAGCTGATCATCATACTCTTGAATATCGTGTTTCAGTTTCTTGTATGACACCAAACTATTCCCCGCTACTGCATTCATCTTATCCACTAATTCAGAAAGTGAATATGCAACAACCACCTCTGGACATTGTGTGGTGAGGTATTGATATAAGTTATCGTTGCCAAGTAATATTTCTTTTAGAAATTTAACCGCTTTTTTATCTCTAAATGACGGGTTATGCTCAGATCCAGAGATAGACATTTCTTTTCTCGCAATCTTCTTATTAAGTACTTGCCATGTATAACCATTATCTTGTTCACAGACTCGATGGCACAAATCAGTGGTATCAAAACCTGTCACCATGGGGCGAGGGCCGATACGTTTACCGTAACAATCTACCCATAAAGCTGATTTTGGTGGAATTAAGCTCAAACCTTGATCCGGTATTTTTGGCTGCGGATGACGAATCCCCGCTGCATAATTCCACTGCTGATCAAGGTGGGTAATATTACCACCCAATTTTCCAACTTCATCATGTAGCATTCCATCGGCGTATTTATGAGAACCATTTAGAATTACCGCAGGAGCTGGCGGCCAATCTGTTGGCCAGTTTTCTTTAACTTTTTTAATACAGCCATTAATTCCGCCTGTGGCACCAATAAATGTGTTCGCATGAATAACAAAATCTGTATTATTGGATTCATTAACACCATGACACGTCGCTAACTCTCCCGCCGCCATATCAAAACCGGAGACAAAGTGTTCGAACAGCAATGTGAGCTTCCGCGCATTTCGATGATTTTTGAGATGATGAATAAGGACTTCAACAAGCTCCCACCCCGTTCCCCATACGATGTGATAACGAGGAACAGAATTCCCGGCGATAAAATCACCACGTTCAACCCAATTCACGGCGGGGAAAAATTCCACATTTCGTTGACGTAACCAACAATAAATATCTTCGTAATTTCTATAAGCGTACATTTCGGCCCACTTCATAGGCCACTTATCATCTTTAGGCATTTCACCGAACGTCGTCCAATCACGAAACATAAGTTCTGGACTATCGGCAATACTGTTAAATTTCTGTTGTGGCGTACAGCATAACGCCATTCCCCCAAATGCTTCCCTAGCTAAACCACCAAACTTTGACTTAATATCTCGATCTACCATAAGAACGTCGAAACCTCGATCCAAAAGCTCAATGGCAGAGGCAATTCCTGCTATACCGCCGCCGACGATAACAACATCTGTTTTATAAGTCTGCTGGCCCACTATATTACTCCTTAGAACACCTAACTGTTTCTGATGCCAAATTTTCATGCTAGATCTGACCGAACCAGGGCAATTAACTCGTCCAAATTAAATGACTAAATAGTCACAATGCATTGTCCGAAACCACTGAAATACTTTTTTTTGAAACTATAAAATTACTACCTAAACGATCAAGCTAGCCAATATAGTAAGATTGTACTAAAAAAAGTGCTATCACTTTCCCGGGCAATTTGTAGGGTTTATTCGGTCACTAAACCTGTACAACAAAAACAAGGGCAAGAGGCAAGGATCAAGAGGCAAGACAGTTGCTGCATTTTATGATTTAATCGGGGCAGTAAACATTATAGCTACCCAAAGAATGACAACAAAAGGATCGGATCCTATGAATGCACAACAACCCATCAGTTCTCCTGGCAGCACCATCGCATATAACCCTGCCACAGGTGAAGAAATTGGCCAGGTAGAAAATACCGACATGACAAAAGTGCCTCAGATGTTTGAACAGGCGCGTAGTGCTCAAAAAATCTGGGAAGCCAAAAGTTTTGCGCAACGTGCAGCAGCCATTAAAAAAATGCGCACCTACATTGTAAATCACGCAGAAAGCCTTTCTGAAGTTATCAGTCAAAGTAACGGTAAAACACGTATTGATGCAATGGGCACAGAAGTATTACCCTGTACGTTGGCCTGTGACTGGTACGCAAAAAATGCCGAGAAGGTATTAAAAGAAAAGAAAATCCCTGTCGACAGTTTGCTTTTTTTCAATAAGAAAAGTGTTCTCCAACATAAAGCGCTCGGTGTTGTTGGTATTATCAGCCCTTGGAATTATCCTCTTTCAATACCATTCGGTGAAATTATTATGGGACTAATGGCAGGTAATGCCGTTATCCTTAAGGTTGCTGCTGCAACCCCATTGGTTGGTGAAGCCATCAACAAAATAATTTCTGCAGGAGAACTTCCTAAAGGTTTGTTCCAGCAGATCGTTGGGTCTGGTGGTGCCGTATCTAAATCATTTTTTGAAAATAGCATCGACAAGATATTTTTTACCGGTTCAGTTGGCGTTGGCAAACAGCTTATGTCTGAGGCGGCAGAGACCCTAACACCATTATCCCTTGAGCTAGGTGGAAATGATCCAATGATCGTTCTTGCTGATGCAGATCTAGAGCGTGCAACAAACGGTGCCGCATGGGCAGGTTTTCAAAATGCAGGGCAATCTTGTGGTGGTGTAGAGCGGGTTTATGTCCACGCATCCATTTACGATGATTTTGTTGAACTTATGGCGAAAAAAACACGGGCATTACGCCATGGTGTTGATGAAAACCATAATGTTGACATCGGGTGCTTAACCACCAAAAACCAGTTAAATACAGTTAAAGAACATCTTGAAGATGCCTTAGCTAAAGGGGCAAAAATTGTTGCACAATCGCAAGCCGTTGGATCTCAGAACGGATACTTCCACCCAGCGACACTGCTAACAAACACAACCGACGACATGCTGTTCATCCAAGATGAAACATTTGGGCCACTGATCCCTGTCATTAAATTTTCAACAGAAGAAGAAGCTATTACCTTAGCGAATGACTCTCACCTTGCACTAACAAGTTCCGTATGGACAAAAAACGCAAAAAAAGGACGAGCCTTTGCTGCCAAACTTGAGTCAGGTGTGACAACGATTAACGATCACCTATATACACACGGCTTATCTGAAATGCCATGGGGTGGTTGGAAACACTCCGGTCTAGGTAGGACCCATGGGCCAGAAGGTTTATTGGAGATGACTCACGCAAAAGCGGTTAACTGGGATATCTTACCTTCTAAACGCAATTTATGGTGGTACCCATTCAGCGAAGCATCCTACGAAGGGCTATTGAATGCTCAACGTTTTGTTTACCCGCGATCAAAGAAAGAATTGGTCACCAGCGCCGCGAAGCTAACGCCGTTTTTAGTGGGAAAAATGTTTTCAAAGTGGAAGGTGAAATAATCCGTTTATAACATTCCATAACGTAAACAAAAAACGGCAAGTGAGATTAAAATTTCACTTGCCGTTTTTTATTTTTACCAGAATAAACTCTTACGTTGACTTAGTGGTACATACTCATCTTTAACAATCACCTTATCCTGCGCCAACATTTGTTGGTTCACACCACGCACCTCATCCATTTGTGCTGCAAGCGCCTCTACCTGCCGACCCAATGCCGTACGCTCTTGTTCAAGTTTAATCACCCTGCTTGCTAGTACGTCGCTGCCTTCTGCAGTTACATCCAACTTTTGCTCTGTTTCTATTACGGTATTATCTGCTTTTGTGAGCTTATCACTTTGCCCGAGAGCGGCCTTGGAAATTAATTCTAGTTGCGAAAGAACAGAACGATCACGCACATCATTCGAACCCAGCGCTTTACCTGTTTCATTCAGCTTGGCGGTGAGTAACAACAACCAGCGTTCCATTTCTCGACGATTCATATCTACCAATTTTTTCATGTCACCGGCTACCGCATGGGCAACCTCAAATGAAAATTCGGCATCCGCTTTGGCGGCCAGTATCATTGCCTCATTACGAGGGTTTTGTGCGATAACCGTTTTGGCTCGATTAAGAGCACTTAAAGAACCGCTATAACTTAATGCTGCATAGCGATCAAGAGTATAACGCCCTTCTCTCTCCACTCGCTTACTGACATCCTTTAAGTAAAATCGTTGAGCAGACATAATCTCTAGCGCCTTTTGCTCTCTCAACAACTGAGGTAGCGCTTGTTGCGCTGACTCAAACCGCCCCCCAGCCACCTTTCTAATAAGCCCTTTGTGAGCTCGCTCCAAATCTCTATACGCATAAGGATAATAGGTTTGAGCCTGGAACTTTTTGAGCCATGTGAAATTCTCAATAGAACCCGCCAACAAACTATCAGAGCGACGCTTGTTTGCTTCCGCTCGATTTAGTGATTCCGATGCTTTTGATAGTAACGACATCGTCTCTTCACCTAAGCTATCCCCAAAGAACATCGATGCTGACTTGTTGATTTTTCCAGGCTCCAACTTAAATTGATCATAGTATCGACGCGCTTGCGCTAATGAACGTAATGCCGAAGACATATCATCGGGAGAGAAGGTCGCAACATCGCCAGCCTGCGCTGTTGCAATGCGTTTCTCCATAGCATCCATCTGTTGAGAAACCTGAGTAAACAATGCCTGTTCACTGACTCTTTGCTCAGACTCTTTCATCAGTTTATAGCTATTGGTAGCACAGCCAGAAAGTAACAGCACCTGGCTCAACAACACAACCAGTACCACACGTGAAATACGACAAGAACGATTCATTACAACACCACTAGCCTTACGGCATTTCTGAGGAAAAAAGAGGGTATGAATGAAGCGTAAACAATATTTTTCAATATCGTCATAATATAAAGCACTTAAAAAAGTTCTTCATAGATGAGACAAAAATATCATTTAAAATCAATATGCTAGCATGGCCTCTCTATAACTACTCCCTCTATTAAAAGCGGTGTTAATACTCTATAACACATGGCTAATCTAACGCCATAAAACCGACAAACATTAGTCACGCCACATATCAGAGGCTAATACCCTGTTTCTATTATAGTTAGCATAACCTTGTTATTACGGGTCAAAACGTAACGTAGGCAATACCAAAAGACCTCAGCAATAACAAGGGCTAACTAGTCCGCATTATTTGTTCTTTATTTTCTGGTCATTGTCGATAACTTTAGAAAGTGAGAAAAAACCTATAATTGATGTAAGACATTTCTCACATCAATGTAATCTGATAGCCCTATAACCCCAAAAATGAACAGCCAGTCACCCTTAATCATTGATAATTAAGGGTTAAATAACCTTCAAAGAAAACATCGTGACAATTGAACAAAAAGAGCTCACAAAAAACCTGCGCTAATTTGCTAGAGTACGCGACCTCATTGGGGATACATCAAACGGGTAATGAATACGGACGTTATTATGGGCAGACAACAAAAATCACTTTTAACACTCAAAGTTAACTTAGAACAAAGCATCGAGAAGGCAGAGCTAGACTGCTACCCTCTTGAGCTCTCACAGCTAAAAAAATGCTATGCCGAAGTGAGTCGCCTTATTGAATCAGGTCGTTCAGCTAGCAAAGAAACGCTTGAAGAAGTTGCTACATCAATCTGTGCGTTATCGGATCAAACCCCTTCACATAACCCTACCGTAGAACAAACAGCCATAGGTATACGGCTTCTGGCGGCTACCGTTTAAGCTGTACTAGGCTATGCTTAGAGGGGTAAGGATAATCAACTAACGGCACTACCCAAGGTATGCTCGTGATATCACCCTCTTTTATTGTCACAACTAATAAAGCCATACCTGCAACCCGCAAAAACAATAATGCATCGTTTGGTAGTGCGTCCAAAAATGGATAGCTCACTCATCAAAAAAACGTCCGATTTTCAAAAAATAGCAATTCTATTTTTTACCCTCTATTGCGGGTCTTTTCCAGCCTTGCTACACAGCCAAGAAAAAAAGGCGTTACAAGTTCGAACAATTTCCATACCTCCCTATGGAATAATTTCCGAAGGTCAGTTTAGCGGAATTTACTATGACCTAGCTAACACACTGGCAAGAGAGGCAGGTTACAAGACAAGCCATAATATCTACCCTTATGCACGGATAGTACACGAACTAACATTCGGAAAGACCGACTTAACCATCATGTTTAAGTACAAAGAGCTAGAAGATCATGTCACATATATTGCACCCCTACCGTCACTAAAAAATGTCGTCATTGGACTTAAAGGGAGCCAATTCCCCGACATCCAGAGCTTGAAACACAAAAATATCGCTTACTTACGAGGCGCTAAATTTAGCGATAAGATTGACAACGATCCTGACATTTCAAAAATTCTGATAAGAGACTTTGATCAAGGTATCAGCATGTTGTTTGCTAAACGTGTTGATGCGATTATTGGCCCGCTGGATCCTATAATTATGGCCTCGAACAGCCTTGTGCAGACGGGGAAATATCCTGAACTCACCCTTGGGCTCCCCCTCATCGTCTCTGAGCGAACCCCTTGGGTACAGGTATCTAAACATACCAAAAGCGATATCTCTATTAAAAATCTCACTGATCATTTTCAGCATATACTCGAACGCGGAGACCTTAAAAAACTTCGTCAACACTACTTGGCACCTTAAAAGGTAATACTCCGTACTCAGGCCCTCAATCGACTACACTAAACAACAAGCATATTTTTCATCAGACAAAACGTACGGACATACATACGCTTGGAATTTAATAACACTATAAGACCTGCAATCTTTACCATTATAGTAATATGGACTTATTTTAGCTCCGCATTTGCGTCAGAGCTTGCTTCTGATTTATATCTATCAGATGACACCGATATCATTGAACTACTACCTTATTCCTTGAAGTCTATTGAAAATACAGCATCAACTATCAGTGACGTTTACAACACCGGGTCATGGCATCCAATAGACACCAATACAATCAATTTGGGAATCACCTCTTCAGCACTCTGGATAAAGACGTCCATCAGCAACAACATTAAAAACCAACAACAATTCTATTTGAGGTTTAGCAACCCTGGATTAAGTAACATCAAAGTCTATCAAGACAACACACTAATTTCAGAAATTGGACAACACCAGGGCTTTAATAATAGAGATATTTCTCTACCTGAATTTGTTGTACCCATCACAATCACAAAAAACAGCACATCAACGTTAACCATTCGCATAACGACATCTGGTTCATTACGAACAGGGGTAACCCTTCACTCCGAACATAACTTATTTTCAATGCAAAACAAGCAGAGTTTAGTGATTGGTGGGTATTATGGACTTATCTGTTTACTTTGCTTCTTATTCTTTGGGTTTTATCTTTTTTCAAAAGAAAACATCTATCTATGGGTCTCTAGCTCATTGGGAGCACTCATCATTTTACAACTAAATATCGATGGTTTTCTCTATCAATACGGGTACCAGGAGCACCCTACCTGGTTCTTTTCATTTATTCTTATTCCCACCATCATTGCATACATCACAACTTTTTTAGTAGCTATTGATTTTTTCTACCTTAAAGAAAAAAACAAACCCATGTTCATGCTATTAATGGGCCATGTATATGTTGGCATCATACTTATCATAGGCTGGGCGGTACTTAGTAACACCGTTATCCTGTACTTTACTATCCCCTACGTATTTACTGGCGGTATCTCTTGCATTTTTGTTTGTATCACTAATGCAGAAAAGAAAAACAGCAGCACCATTTATTATGTTTCCGCAATGATAATGGCATCAATGGGATCAGTATGTTACGTAAGCCTCTACATTGGATTAATTCCATCAACAGTATTTTTCGAGTCCATTTTTAAAACCACATCAACCATTGAACTGACACTCATTAGTATTTCCTTATTCAAACGTTATCAAGAATCCAAGCTGATTCTGAAACGAGAAAAAGAGAAAATTCTTAGATCACTAGTGAGAGCCAACAAAATTAAAGATGAATTTCTATCTGTCGTGTCCCATGAGCTTAGAACACCGATGAATGGTGTTGAAGGCGCCCTAGATTTAGTAAAAGACTACCGGTTGCCCGAGCATGTATCAAAATATATCGCAATGGCTAGGCATTCATCTGAAGACATGGTCAGCATGATCAACAACATACTTGACTATACCGAACTTAATGAAGAAATAGAGCCTAGTATTGGCAAGTTCAATCTGGTTGAGGACGTGGACAACTTGATTAAGACTATGAAATCACGTTTTTTACAGCAACAAGCAAAAATCAGTTTCACAGCTGCCCCGAATATTGCTGGCACATATCAAGGTGATTCAAAATTACTTTTTAAAGCATTACGACATATATTAAGTAATGCGATGAAATTCACTCCAGAAGGAAGCATCCACATATCACTAAATACAATCCCCGATCAATGTACTGATACCACCGACATGATTAAATTCATGATAACGGATACTGGTGAAGGTATTGATCAGTCCAACCTGGATGTCATATTTGAAGGATTTAGCCAGCAGGATGCATCTATGGTTAGAAAATTTCAAGGGTTAGGGTTAGGTCTACCCATAACAAAAGCATTCACAAAAATAATGGGAGGTGACATACACATTGATACAACGGCTGGCAAAGGAACGACGGTAACGTTAACCGTGCCACTAACCATCATACAAAGAGAACGAACACAGAAACCGACCAACACACATAAGTGTGAAGGCCTAGAAATGTTAGTGGTTGAAGACAATATTGTGAATCAGAAAATTCTTGTCGCTATTCTAAAAAAATTAGGTCACTCCGCTGTTACCGCAGATAACGGTTCAATTGCCGTAGAACTCGCAAAAAACAAGCAATTTGACTTTGTCTGGATGGATTGTCAGATGCCTGTTATGGACGGGTTAGATGCAACCCGACTAATTCGCGACTTCTCTCTTTACAAAGAAACACCCATCGTTGCAGTTACTGCCAACGCCTTCGCTCAAGATGAAAAAAATTGTATTGCTGCCGGTATGTCAGACTTTCTGGCCAAACCGGTTAATCGAAATGCTATTGAGCGTATCGTAGAGAAATGGATCTCCTCTTAGCACGTTGCTAACAATTAGCAGCTGATTGTTTCTCCAAATTCCGCTATCCTTTTATCATGACAACACATGATGTAATCAAGCCCACCTCTGAAAAAGTAATCGTTATCGCGGTAACGGGAACCCCTCCTGAAAAAGCACAGAAAATATATGGTGATTTTAGTCAGTGGATATCCTCACCGGAAGGCTCTAAAGCCTCAAATAGCTTTTGTGTAATTGATACAACGCAAACATCTACATTCCCTGAATCTAAACACATTGCCGGCGTGATTATCACGGGTTCTCCAGCTATGGTAACAGCCAAAGAACCCTGGAGCCTTCAAGTAGAAACATGGATCACTCACCTTATCGATCAACATACCCCTATTCTTGGAATCTGCTACGGTCATCAACTTGTTGCTCAAGCGTTGGGTGGAAAGGTTGATTTTCACCCTTTAGGCAGGGAAATAGGTACTGTACCCATTGAACTTACGGAGCACAGTCGTCACGACCCACTATTTTCACAAAGCCCCTCTCAATTCTATGCAAATGTCACACACGCCCAAAGTGTCATTGAATTACCTCCAGGCGGTATTTTATTAGGATGGAACGATTACGAGCCCATCCAAGCCTTTCGTTTCCAAGACAACGTATGGGGCGTTCAATTTCACCCAGAGTTTACTGCAGATATTATGCGCTTTTATTTATTCGAGCGATTTGATTCATTGGAAGAACAAGGATTAGATATCAAAGTGTTATTCGACAACATTCAAACAACTCCAAATTCAAGAGCAGTACTCGATAATTTTGTAACGCTATGTTTGTAGACTTGTGTGTGTGAATTAAACCTCCAAACCATCAACGATCTTACTTAACCAATTGCAAAAAAACTGCATCTTCTCTTGATCACGATAATGTTTACGATAAACAACCCAAAATTTCGCATCGGTACGCCAACGAAGATCAAATGGCATCATTAATTTCCCTTCGTTAATCCAACGATTTGCATATGGCAATAATGCCACAGTGATACCTAAACCTTCACTTGCGGCCGTCATCGCATCTAGATAAGACTCACAAGGGATCACTTCTTTTGGGGCAATACCCTTTTTCTCTAACGCTTCCAGGAATGGCTCTAACACCACTTTCTGTGTACCGGGGTAAAAAAAACAATGTGTCTTAAAGTCTTCCAACCCCGCGGCTCGATGCTGATCAAAATATGATTTACTGCCTACCGGAACCATAGTAACGTCCGCTAAGGGATAAACCTCCACATCATCCCAATCACCGCGACCAAAACGAATGCCAGCATCCATATCATCCAAACTCATACCGGCCATCGTCAGCCGTGTCTCGACACGCAGCTCACAATCAGCAAACAAAGCATTTCGGGGTGCATCCCTTGAAGATGTTGTCTCAGATAACTCTCTAAATGACATTAAGTTTGGGATCAGTAACGTATGAGCAATATAGGGCTCTGTAGCGACATAAAACGCCCCCTGTTTGAATTGTCGATAGAGTGTATGGCAGCCCGAATCATATACATCCAATACTCGCTGAGCCGTTTTATAAAATTCAGCTCCTGCTGCGGTTAAAGACAAAGCACGTGTTTTTCGCTCAAAGAGCGTTATACCCAGATGGTGCTCCAATGACTTAATCTGCTGACTCACTGCTGGTGGTGTTACGTGCAGCTCTTCTGCGGCTCGTTTAAAACTCAAATGCCGTGCAGCGGCTTCAAATGGCAACAGCCATTGAATAGAAGGCAACGATTGAGGTTTGGATTTACTTTTAGACATATCTTGAACCATTTCGTAAGGCTTAGCTTGCAGCACTATGAATAAGTTAAACTTATCTATACGATAGATATTCTATGTTGTCAAACAACTGAAAGCAGGCACAATATACGTTATAAAAACAACCATCAACACTGAAGGCTATCGATGACTTATACACGCCCTGTTACCACCGCCCCGACTAACGCCGTCTCTAACGGAATCTGTAATATGGGAACATTTAATTCAGCGATAAAAAACATTAACCTTCTCGACACCCGAAACCCATTAGGTATTTCAGCGCCAAAACAGGTCAACAATTTACGCCTCAAGGAATGGCAAGCCATACAATTCAGCGATGAGAACTGGTTTATGTGTTTAGCCGTCTACAACACAAAGTCCCTGGGCACAGCCATTATCATGGCGTTTAATAAACAAGAACAAAAAATGTATCGCTACGAGCACAAAGTCCCCTTTTGGAAGCTAAACGTGCCTTCTGGCTTACACAATTCCCACTGTTACTACCATCATAAGAACCTATCCATCGATATTCGCAATGACCTTGCCAACGACAAAATCCACCTTTCATTTCAAGCGAAGAACTTTAAAGGCTGCCCTGATTTGGCTGGAGACGTACTCGCTCATGCTGTTACAGAGCCTATTGTTATTGTTCAGCCATTTGATCACAATCGTCCCCTCTACTCTCATAAGGCATTAATGACTGCAGAAGGCACTATCACTGCCGATGGCCGCTCCAATCAAATCCCCCCATTACAAGGCTGCATCATCATTGACGACCATAAAGGCTTTTACCCGCTAGAAATGAAAT
>CAJXXT010000045.1 GCA_913063495.1 uncultured Gammaproteobacteria bacterium
TCTAAAACCGCGAATTTTGAGTTGATGGTCAAATCGGCCTAGGCACTCAATTGTGCCATCCGGTAGAAAACGCGCCATGTCGCCGGATTTATACATTCTTGCAGTAGGGTCTTTACTGAAAGGGTTAGCAATAAATGCTTGTTCAGTTTGCTCGGGGCGGTTTAGATAACCCCGTGTCAGACAATCGCCTGCAATATGTAATTCTCCCTGAATTCCCACGGGTTGCGGTTTTAAATGGCTGTCTAAAATATAAAGCTGAGTGTTTGCTAATGCCTTGCCGATGGGTGGCAGCACAGAGCCATCAAGCAATGCAGTGGTCACCCAGATTGTCGCCTCAGTAGGGCCATAAGCATTGATTAATTTATGGCCTTGTTTGGCCCATTTTTTTGCTAAATCAATCGAAACGGCTTCACCTCCAACCATCAGGTATTTGACGGAGGGGAAGTGCTCGGGTTTCAATAAAGCCAACACGGAAGGGGGCAACATTACAGCCGATATTTTTTGGTTACGAATAATGTCAGATAACGACTCTCCGATCAGAGTCTCTTTAGGTGTAAGAAATAGCGATGCACCAGACTGAAGTGCCAAACACATTATCATTACGGAGGCATCGAAATTGAGTGTATGGAATTGCAGTACGTGGTCATCAGCGGTTATAGAGAACGCTTCCCTTAATGTTACTAGATGATTGCATAGCTGTGCCTGCTCAACGAGTACACCTTTGGGTTTTCCCGTTGAGCCTGATGTATAGATAACATAAGCAAGATCGCTAGGTGATCTTGCTACATCGGGAGTATGTTCAGGGAATTGTTCAATATCATCCCATTGCTCATCAAGATAAATGCATGACAGTGGGTCAACAGGAAGCGTATTTGCGATGCTTTTGTGCGTGATAATCGTCGCGATATTGGCATCATCTATCATGTATTCAATACGGTCTTTCGGATACTGAGGGTCTAATGGCAGGTAAGCCCCTCCCGCTTTGTGAATCGCTAAAATAGAAATAATGGTGTCGGGTGTCCGGTCCATGGCGATACCAACAATGGTTTCTGCTTTTACGCCTTTTTTAACAAGGTAATGGGCCAGTTGGTTAGACCGTTTTGTCAGCGTGGCATAACTAATCTCCTCGTTAACATTCCGCAGCGCAATCAGTTGGCCGTTAGACGTTGCCCATTCATCCACATAGTGGTGCAGCAGTTTGTTTTTATCGTAATCAACATGGGTTTGATTCCACTGCTTAGTGACTAAGGTTTCTTCCTGGCTTGTTAACATTGACAGTTGAGAGATGCTTTGGTCGGGGTTGTCGCTGATAGCAAGCATTAACTGTTGGTAATGTTCAGCCATCTGTTCAATGGAGTTATGGTGAAATAGGTCTGAGTTGTATTCGATGCCTAGATGAAAATCGTTTTTAAATTTGTATATTTTGAATGTAAGGTCGAGATCATCTAACTGCTGGCGTCGATTAAAACGTTCCCAAATTCCTGCTTCACCAAAATCCCACAGTCGTTTGCCGGCATGGTCCCAAGTAACAAAAGGTTTACCTCTGTTTTCAAAGGCATTGATGTTTTGCCAGGCAAAAGAGGTTTGAAATAAAGACGCTTTATTGGTCTCTCTAACCAATTTAAGCTTTTCTGACAGACGGGCAAGCGGGTACCTTTGGTTGGATATGGCGTTTTTTGTTTTATCATTCATCTGAACGAAAAAGTCTTTAATCGATAGAGCCGGGTCGATCGTCGATCGGCTAATAACAGGGTTGGTAAAATACCCGAATACCCCGGTGAAATCACCTCCCTTTCCATCTGTGGGCGTGCCCACCAAAATGTCAGATTGATTTGTGTATTTAAATAATAATAAATGGTAGGCGGCAATATATAACCCAAAAAGCGACAACTTGTTTTCAGAGGCGAAGGCATTAAACTTCTCTGTTACTGAATAAGGTATAAAGGTGTTTAAGTATCCGGAGGTGGTATTGATGTCTACTGGTCGTTTTTTGTCGACAGGAATATCTAATGATGCCTCAATATCTTTTAATTCGGTTAGCCAAAAACTTTCCTGCTCTACGCCTGCTTGAGTGTGAACAAAATCATTTTGAGCGGTTACAAAATCGGAAAAGGTTTGATTAATCGCTTCCAAAGGCATTGGTTGATTGGCTTTTAGTGCTTGGTAGATGTCCCTTAATTCATTGGCGAATATCATAAACGAACCCATATCCACTACGATATGATGAAAAACCAAGATGAGATTTTTTTGGTTGTTCGGCAAGGTACACAATAACCAGCGCATAGCGGTTTCTTTTTCAAGGTCAAAGGGCTGCTTGAACTCCTTGTCAACGATAGACGATGAAAATGCATCATCACTCATTTCTGCTATTTTTTGTTCTGTAAAATTGAGAGTTGCCTGTTTGTAAACGCGCTGTGTTATTTCCCCCTCATTCGTTGGTACAAATAAGGTTCTTAGTATTGGGTGTCGATCAACTAATAGCTGTAAGCTTTTCTTTAATATGTTGATATCAACAGAGTCCGGAAGTTTCCACGCGAAATGGCTGTTGTATATGTTCTTGTCTTTTGAGCAGTTATGGATTAACCACATCGACTGCTGATTGATTGATAAGGGGTGATCGGTAAATTCGCCAAAATTGCTCATTGTCATTACAAAAGACCCTCTGAATTGGTTTGCGTCAATAAAAAGCGTAGTTGAGTTACTCGATATTCCTTAGCTTTTCAGAGAAAAACCTTCGATAGCTATTTCAGGGCAACCAATGCTTTTTTGCATTCGCTTTCCTGTAGATATTGACCTTACGTGCCCCTAACCTTTGTAAGATTCACTGCTATACTGAGAACTAACTAAATTCCACACTAAAGACATGAATAGTAAACTGTTAACCCTATGCCCAAACCCCATGGCTACCACATAACAGAAACACTGACGACGTCACCGGCAAGCTGTGTGTATCGGGCCATCAAGCCAAATAATCAGCCTGTTGTATTACGAACCTGTGGGGATCTCGCAACGGCGTCTCATGGTGCGCGCTTAAGAGCTTCTTATGAGATATTAAAGGGTTTTGATCACCCGCATATTGTTAAAGCCATTGATTTTATTGAACTCTCTGGTTTACCTTGCCTAGTCATGGAAGATACCCGCAGTATCGACCTATGGCGTTATGGGGAACGGTTTGAGCATAAGAAACTACCCGTTGAAACCGTGTTAAACATTGCTGTTCAAATGGCAGATGCCTTAAGTGTGATTCACCATGCGCAGGTGATCCATAAAGACCTGCACCCCGGTAACATTCTGATTAACCCAAGCACACTGAACGCACAGATTATCGACTTTGGTTTGGCCTCCCTACTGTCTCGCGAACAACCCGCGTTAGCACCACCGGAAAACCTTGAAGGCATACTGGCGTATATATCCCCGGAACAAACCGGCCGCATGAACCGTGCGCTGGATTATCGCAGTGACTTTTATACTCTTGGGGTGACTTTATACCAGCTTCTCACCGGCGAACTACCGTTCGAAGCGGATGACGCCATTGGTCTGGTACATGCGCACCTTGCCCGTGTGCAAATACCTGTGAGCGAATGCTGTTCCGAGGTGCCGCAAGTGGTCTCCGATATTATTGATAAACTGATGTACAAGACAGCGGAGACGCGCTACCAAAGTGCATTAGGCTTAAAGCAGGATTTGGATATTTGCCGCCGCCATTTGCTAGCCGGGTCGGAAATACCGGTGTTTGTGTTAGGCCTTAACGATGTGTCGGATCGTTTTCAGGTACCACAAGTGCTCTATGGGCGAGAGCAGGAAATAAAACAACTCATGGCCAGCTTTTATCAAGCCGCCAAAGGCACACCGCAACTGTTAGCGGTAGCAGGTGCTGCCGGTATTGGTAAGTCGGCCCTAGTTCATGAAGTACATAAAGTAATCGCCGCCCACAGCGGTGTCTTTATCAGCGGTAAGTTTGACCAGTTTCAAAAAAATGTTCCGTATTCTGCGTTAAAACACGCATTTTCGGGCTGGGTTCAATATGCGCTTAGCTTGAAAGAAAGCGCGTTACTGGCGTTACGTGAACGGCTGACGTCGGGGTTAGGGGTTAATGCTCGCGTATTGATCGATTCATTGGATTCTTTCGAGCTAGTGCTAGGTGATTTACCCCCCTTGTCATCGTTAGGTGCCGAAGAAACACAAAACCGTTTCCACCTGGTATTGCAGCGGTTTATTCAGCTGATTACCCACGATCGGCCGTTGGTTATTTTTATTGATGATATTCAATGGGCAGACAGGGGAACCCTGAACCTGTTGCCCCAGTTAATGAATGCCAGCACAAATACTGACGTTTTGGCAGAAGGCGGTGAGGATAACCCCGTCTGTCGTTTATTATTGTTAGTGGCGTATCGTGATAATGAAGTGGATGACAGTCATCCTGCCTGTATTACGTTAAAGCAGATCAAAACAGAGTTTGATACCGCCGCAGAGAGCATCACATTACAGCCTTTGCCGGTTGAACAAGTGAACCAACTGTTAGCGGAAGCCTTGCATCAGCGGGTAGACGTAACGCAATCCCTTGCCGAACTTGTTCACCAGAAAACCGCCGGTAATCCCTTTTTTGTTAATGAGTTTTTAAAAACTCTGTACAGTGAAAAATTGCTGGACTTTGACCTGCGGCAGAAACAATGGCATTGGAGTCTGGATGAAATAAAGGCGCAGGGTATTACCAATAATGTTGTGGATTTAATGCTGGGAAAAATGCGCCAACTACCCGAACCTACACAAAAGATATTGCAGTTGGCAGGCTGCATTGGTAGCCAGTTTGACCTGCAAACCCTGAGTATCATTTCAGAACAAAACATGTCTGCAACGGTACGCCAACTCTGGCCTGCGTTAAAAGAAGGGTTGCTGTTACAGGAAGGAGGTGACTGGTTGCTGGGCACGATGGAGCGTCAAGGCAGCAATGTATTTAAACGAAAAACGGACTCGCCTGCTGAAGCTAAAGAAGCGATGCCATTAACGACGCGCATGTCACCACTGGTACCCCAATGCCGTTTTTTGCATGATCGTATGTTGCAGGCCGCATACCATTCCCTAGCAGAAGAAACCCGCCAACAGACGCACTTGGCCATAGGACGTTTGCTGTACAAACATATCGAAGTTGATCAACAGGATGCTCAGCTGTTTACCATTGTCGAACAGCTAAACCAGGGCCGTGAATTAATTGATGATGCGCCAGAGCGTTTACAATTGGCGCATCTAAATTTACAGGCGGCACAAAAAGCGAAGCAGGCGAGTGTCTGGGAAGCAGCAGCTCAATATGCTACCATTGGTTTAGCGCTATTACCTGATGCTTGCTGGCTGCAGCATTATGACCTGAGTTTTGGTGTGTATGCGGTATTGGCAGAGTGTAAATATTTATTGGGTCAGGCTGAAAAATCAGATGCTCTTTATGAAACCCTGTTGACAAATACACGAAGTGGTGTGGACAAGGCCCAGTTGTGTGCGACGAGGCTCGTACAGATGATTGGTCGTGGCCAATGGCACAAAGGGGTTGATATCGGCATTGCCGGAATGAAATATCTGGACATGCAGGTGTCTTCTGATCCCGAAAAAATAGAAGCGCTATTACCTCAAGAGATTCAGACGTTTGAGCGTAGCTTACAAAGCACACCCATCAGTGCTTATACTGATTTGCCCGAAATGTCCGATCAGCGTTGCTTAGTTGCTCTGCGCATCCTGCCCAATTTAAGCGTGTGTGGCAGTGTTATTGGTCAAACAGCGTTTATGAAATACTTCGCACTGTTAGGCATCAATATGTCATTAAAAGCGGGTAAGTCAGATTTAATGGCTTCTTTGCTTGCATGTTATGCCTTGGTAACAAGTAAAGAAGAAAAATATACCCGGGCGTCAGAATTAGCAGCTCAGGTGATTAATATATCGGAGTCTTATCCAAGTTGTCGCGAGTATGCTAATAGCCTTAATATGGTTGCTGCTACAACACTGTATCTGGATTCGTCTTATCAAAAATCCATTGATTATCATTACAAAGGTTACCAGCGAGGCATGGAAAGTGGTGAGCTAGCCCGTGCGGCAATTAACTTTGTAAATATATTTCTTTTAAAGTTTTCACAGGGTGAAAACCTTAAATCCGTTGAACAGTTTGCTATTTTATCGAGAGCGAGAAATAAAGCGCTGTTTTTACCGGTTCCTATAATTGCTCAAACGCTGGTTCAGGCATTGTTGCGGGGGGATGCTGAAGATCTTTACGCATTAGATGACAATAAATTTGATCCTGATTATTTAGGGAAAATTAAACTAAGCTTCCTTAACATGAGCTTGCTTCAATATCAGTCGCAACTTGCCTTCTGGTTTGATAAAACACAAGAGGCACTTTTGCCAGCAACATTGCTGCATTCTCAAATTGAAACGTTCCCGAAATTTTGTATGTACATGGATCATCTTTTACAGTATGGGCTGCTATTGTGTCAGCAATTGACAGCATTAGATACAGATAAGCCAAAATTAGAAAAACAAAATACAGAAGATGAAACGAATATCGTTTTTTGCCTTTCAAAACTTCAGGACTTGTCAGAACTGTACGCCCCGAATTTTGAGCATAAATACTTATTGCTAAAAGCAGAGCATGGCTGCTACCAAAACGATTCGGTAGAACAATTAGCCCCTCTTTATGAGGCGGCCATTGAATCAGCCGCCACCAACGGTTTTTTACAGTATGAGGCATTGGCCAATGAATTATACGGGGCTTTTTTGCTATCAAAAAGTCTTCCAAAAATAGCAGCTGGTTGCCTGAAAGAAGCGCTTTACCTTTATCGGCGCTGGGGCTGCACCATTAAGGTGAATAATTTAAGCAAACGCTACCAATCGTTGTTAATGGATGAGCAGATGCGGCCTCAAGCAAAATCGGCAACACATGATGCCATTCTTTCGTCACTAAACCAGTCGTTAACCAGCAGCTCGTCACAAACCAGCTTGTCATCAATCGGAAACGATACATCTCAAACTAAAACGCAAGAGGGTTTGGATTTATCTTCGGTCATGAAATCTGCCCAGGCCATTTCCGGGGAGCTGGAAATTAAAGGGCTGGTGGCCAAGGTCATGCTCGCTATTCTTGAAAATTCCGGCGCACAGAATGGCGCACTTATTCTTAACACGAAAAATGGAACAGCCATAGAAGCGAGCTTAAAAACGCAGCCGACAACGGATATTAATCTGGAATCCCGACCGCTGGAGCAGGCAAAGGATGTGCCCGTGTCGTTGATCAGTTATGTATTACGCACCGACAGTGATCTTGTTCTGCAAGATGCCGATTCTCACCTTACTAGCAGTGCCAATATGGCCTTTATCGAAGACCCTTATTTGCAAAAGCACCAGCCGAAGTCTGTATTGTGTATTCCGGTGGACTACCGTGAAAAAACCATTGGTGCGTTATATCTGGAAAACCCATTAGTGCATAACGCCTTCCCGCAACAGCGTTTTGATATTATTAAAATGCTACTGACACAGGCGGCGATCTCCTTTGAGAATGCGCGTTTATTTAATGAAGTCAGTGAGCTGAACACAGGACTGGAAGAGAAAGTACAGCAACGTACCCAAGAGTTACACCAGAGCAATGAAGAACTGAACGACGCAGTTAAACATCTGGAAGAAGCCAATAAGGAGCTGGATAGTTTTAGTCACAGTATCTCCCATGATCTACGCGCTCCATTAAGAGCCATTAGCGGGTTTAGTCAAATCTTACTGGAAGACTACCTCGTGGCACTGGAACCTGAAGCGCAGGTGATGTTGCAACGCGTTATAGAAGGTGCGGACAATATGGGCGCCCTGATCAGTGGTTTGCTTGATCTATCGCGCTTGCAAAAGCAAAGTCTCGTGCGCTGTGAGGTTCCCTTAAGTCTCATGGCTGAAGAGGTCATTAAAAACCTGAGAGGGCAAGACACTGAGCGGACGGTAAACGTCACCATCGAAAATGGTATGGTTGCTTACGGTGATCAGCGAATGCTGGGCTCTGCACTCGAAAACCTACTTAACAACGCCTGGAAGTACAGCTCTAAAACCGAGCATGCAGAAATATCGTTCACCAAGGGGAAGAGAAACGGGCAAACGCTTTTTATCATCAAAGATAACGGTGCCGGTTTTGACATGAAATACATCGACAAATTATTCGCCACTTTCCAGCGCCTGCATAGCGAAACCGAATTTGAAGGCACCGGTGTTGGCCTGGCGACAGTCAAACGTGTGATCAATAAACATGGCGGAGAAATATGGGCAGAAGCAGAGAAAGGAAAAGGGGCGACGTTTTACTTTACACTAGAAGAGGCGTGATCACTCAGGCGAAAGGAGGGGAGTTGTTAAGCTAGTGACCCAAAGCGGCATGAAATTTAATTCTAGTCTTTGTAAGGCAGTCAGCGTTCTATCGTTAACAGTTTATGTTGAGTATGATGTATCAATGTATGCAATCAGCGATTGCCAAGGGTAGGATCATGGCGAATGCGGCAACACCATCCGGCGCAAGAATAACCGGTTCAAGCTTGTTTGTATGGCCAATTTGGTTATTTCAATTGCTCTCAGAATAATTGATCACCTTGAGATTTTCCACGGGATTTGGGAGGTTGGACTAAAGAGGCAATATTCCGATAAATGTGATTATCGGAATATTGCTAAGTAACTGTTTTAACGCTATTATTCCCTTAATACTCATACCAATGACGTTACGGGACATTTCATTGAATACTTCCGCTATAAAGCCTGAATCCGTTCCACCTAGGCCTATATTCGACAATCTTGATCACCTAAAAAATCCATTTAACCTGAAGGTATTCTCCGTGCCAAATCAGGACATTGATGTTGGTTATGAGATTGATTACGAATATAGCTGGAAGTTTATCTACAGCTATAACGGAAGCTCATCAACGTTTAACGCATATCGACGAGAACTTGAAAGGTTACTTCAATGGTCATGGGTTATCAGAAGAGAATCCATACTTAATCTGAAGCGTCACGATATAGAAGACTTTGTTCGATTTTGTCAGAAGCCATCATTAGCATGGATAGGAACTAAAAACGTAGCGCGTTTTATAAATAGAAATGGGCAGCGAGAAGTAAATACCCATTGGCGACCGTTTGTTGTTACCGCATCAAAAATCGACCATAAACACGGGGTCGGCCCAAACCCCAAAAAATACGTTTTATCCCAGCCAGGCATTCGGGCTATGTTTTCAGTTTTATCTTCTTTTTTTAACTTTCTTATCCAAGAAGAAGTTACAGAATCAAATCCTGTGATGCTTATCCGACAAAAAAGTAAATTTATTCAAAAAAGGAACACCAAAACCCCTGTGCGTCGTATTAGCAATTTACAGTGGGAATTTGTGCTAGAAACCACAGAGAAATTAGCAAACGAAGATGAACGTCATGAACGCACGTTATTCATTATGAATTGTTTGTACGGTATGTACCTTCGAATATCTGAGCTTGTTACAGATGAACGATCAACGCCTGTCATGGGTGACTTTAGAAAAGATATGGATGGTAACTGGTGGCTGCATGTTGTTGGTAAAGGAAACAAAAGTAGAATTGTTACTGTGTCAGATGACATGTTAAACGCATTAAAACGTTTTAGGAGATCGCTAGATTTAACAGCGTTACCAACGTCAGATGATTCAACACCATTAATCCCAAAGAACCTGGGTAACGGGCCAGTAACAAGTACACGGCAAATACGTACCATTGTTCAAAACTGTTTTGATCTATCATTTCAACGCATGCGTGATGAAGGCTTTGATAATGATGCAGCTGAGCTTGAAGCAGCAACCGTGCATTGGCTTAGGCATACAGGCATATCTGAGGATGTTAAAGTTCGACCCAGAGAGCATGTTCGAGATGATGCAGGTCACGCATCCATGCACACAACAGATAGATACATTGATAGCGACTTACGGGAACGTCATTCCTCTGGAAAGAACAAAAAGATCGGGTGATTATCCTCACACAACTATTTGATTTTCATTATTATTTGACCAAACAACAACTCACAACCCTATATGGGGTGCTAGCCACTTCTTATCAGATTATTCCGTGAAACATTTCCGTGAAACATGATTTCCTGTAAATGTCTGATTTTAGGCCTCTTTTACTTTTTGTGGTTGTTTTTCTTTCTTTTACGTTCCAAATATATATACAATCTAAAAGTAAGCACACGGTCATTTACGAGACCTCATTGATAATTGTTCCTCAAATTTGTTTTTGATACCTATTGTGAAAATCCTATCAGAAGAAGAAATTGCCGAATACCCAGCCCCACCAGTTATCAGCATCGAAAATCAAGAGTATGAATTTTCTTTAGATGACAATGAGGGTTCATATATAAAGAAGCGTGAGTCTGATGACATGCAAATTTACTATCGACTTTTGCTGGGATATTTCAGATTAAAACCAATAAAAATCGATTTTAATGCTCATAGATCAGCGCTTGATTTGAATTATATAGTTCAAAAGTACTTTCCAGACTTGAAGCGTAATCTTGTTCCATTAACGGCAGCCAGAAAGTCCACCATTTATACCAGAGTTTTAATAGCTCTAGGCTTTGCCTCGTTTGATTTGAATGCTAGAAATAAATTATCGAATTACCTAACACTAGAGGCAAAAACAAAACTAGATCCAAGGGAACTGCTGGATCAAGCATTGGATTGGCTCTCTCATAACAACACTGAAAGACCCTCTTATAGAGCAATAACTGAAATTATATCTGACGTAATCAATTTAGAGAAAACTAGGGTCAAAAATTTAGTTCAAAAGAATCTTAATATAACTACCAAGGAAATGTTTTTGAGCTTGCTAAATGATGAAAACTCAAAAGACGTTTTTGATTCTATTCGATATCAAGCTACAGATTTTAGATTTTCTCAAATTAATAAAGAGGGTAGGGCTTATGAGTGTTTGAGTCAGGTATTTGAAGACGTTCAAGGAATGGTTTTCGAGCTCAAATTGTCAAAACCGATAATCGAATACTATGCCTCGTTATTTCACTATCACGACGCTTGGGAACACAAAAGATCTGACCCTTTGCTTTTCCATCTGTATTTCTCATGCTTTATCTATATAAGATATAGAGATATAACAGACTTTTTTGTATCAGCGTTCGAATATCACTATCGAAACACTCATTCATCCGCTAAAGAATACGTAAAGCAACGAATAGTATCCGAACGTGAAGGAATGGAAGAGCTCTTGATCAAGGTGGGAAGCGTGTTAGATCTCCACGGCGATAAAAAAACTGCTGACAAAGACTTGAGGCAGAAATCAGAAGATATCCTACCAGAAAAAGATCGACAAATAGTAACGAATTACTTGAAATCCGTCGAATCCGACGAAGAAGCGTATTATTGGGAATACATCGATTCAATACAGGGAAAAAACCTTAAGCTTCTTAGAAAATTATTCAAATTTCTAAGATTTGTTGAGCCTTCGAGTAAACTTGCCTTGTTCCATCAGGTAGAGAAGCTTAAAGTTGACTTAAAGACTGAGAATAAATGTTTAACCTTTGATGATAGGCTTATTTGGAGAAAGAATAGAGTACCGCTCTATGATGAAGATGGGGCAATTATGTCACATAGAGCAGAGTATTATATCTATCGCTTGATTGCTGGGCGCCTCTATAAAACCCATTGGGGAGTAGAAAATAGTTCAGAATTTTCACCGCTGGAGGAATCGCTTGTCGGTGTAGATCAATTCGAAACTGATGGCGATCGAATGATTGCGGCTATTAACTCCGATCATTTAGATATGCCAATAGAAGAACTTTTGGCCCTGAAGCACCAACAATTTAATACACTATTAAAACGAGTGGTCAAACGAATCAAAAGTGGGGAAAATGAATCAGTTATTTTGACAACTGCTAGCGGGAAAAAAACATGGACAGTGAAACAGGGTAAGGGTAGGGGTGAAGTTAATGATCGAATATTTCTAGGTATACCCAAAAGGGGGATTTCATCTGTAATAGCAATCGTCGCTCGTGAAACTGGTTTCTACGATAGAATAAGGCATATGAAATTTCGCCAAAAAGATGAAAACTTTTCAGGAAAGTTTATATCTTGTTTAATAGCCAATGCGACTAGACTTGGTGTACACAAAATGGCAGATCTCTGTCCATACTCATACGATGAACTAAAAAATTTCGAGTCAAGTTATTTGAGAGTTGACTCTTTAGAGAATGCCGCAGATTGTATTAGTGACGAGATATCGAAATTGGAGATATTCAAGCATTATAACTTTCGTTCAGGCGTTGTTCATGGAAGCATAGATGGCCAAAAATATGGATCAAGAAGAAATACCGTTCGGACTCGTTATTCGAGCAAAGATTTTGGAAAAGGAAAAGGATTATCGGCGCTAACACTGTCGATTAATCATGTCCCTGCGCAAGTTGGAATAATGCCTTTAAATCATCATGAGTCGCACTATACCTTCGATCTTCTCTACAACAATACTAGTCAAGTACAAGCTGACGTAGTCTCTACAGATACACATGGTACGAATAAATGCAACTTCGCTCTATTAGATCTATTTGGTTGGGTTTTCGCTCCACGCTACAAAGATGTTGGTAGTGTTCTCGATCAATTGTTTACCGTCGAAGATACAGAAAATGGTTTGTCTATCGAATTAGCCAAACCGATTGATGATAAAAAAATTGTGAATGGCTGGAAGAATGTTCAAAGAATATGCGTTTCGCTACATCAAAAGGAGGTAAGGCAATATGAAATCGTTAAGAAAATTTCTCGTTCAACAGAGTCTGATAAAATGTTAGATGCACTCAAGGAATATGATAGATTAACTAAGGCAATCTACCTTCTAGAATATATCGATGATGATAACCTTAAAAGATATGTTCAAAAAGCTCTGAATAGAGGAGAAGCATATCACCAATTACAAAGAGCTATTTCTAAAATTAACGGGCAATCGAATTTTCGTGGAAAAGGCGATAGAGAAATAGATATATGTTATTCATGCGCTAGGTTACTTGCTAATTGCACCATTTTCTATAACTCGGCTCTTTTATCAAATGCCCTAATGAGACTTGAAAAACAGAAAAAAATACAAGCAGTGGATACATTAAAAAAACTATCCCCGGTTGCATGGGAGCATTTGGTCTTTAATGGGGAGTATCCACTTGATGATATAACAGAGTTACCGTCAATACTGGATCTATCACGCAATATATTGAATGAGTAAAATGTACCACCTTAGTTATGTTAAGTTAAGTATCTTGTATAAATGGCTTAATGCACTCTCCGCAAACAATATTTAGGCCCGATTTCCCCCAAACCTGAGAAAAACAATTGGAACAATAGTATTTTATTTTGCTTGATGGTTTGTTGGGTCGAGATGTCACTACTTCACTTGGATAATCCGCACTTAAAGACTCTTCTATCGCGGCTGTGAATGCGTCCATATCCACGCCCAAATCAATTTCTTTCACTTGACCTTGAATGATACTCTCGTCAGCTTGTGAAGAAGCACTTAGAGATACATTTTTTGACGTTATTGGAAATGGAGTTTTCGGAGTAATGGAGATATTATCAACCCAGATTAGCTCAAAACCTTTTTGTATCAGGTCTTTTACTGCTTGTTCGAAAGGGGCACCTTCGATAACATAGTCTAACATTCGTTGACCAACGACTTGTCCACCCGGTCTGCCTGTTGACGAAGGCATTAGACCAATGGATTTCATTTTTTGAGACCACTGGTGGTTATGGTAACCATTTCTGGTCGGTGTTCCGAAGTGCGCTTGCCAAACGTGGACCATTTCGTGGCATAATGTTTGGAGAATTTCTTCCAACGGGAAATTTGCAAAGTATTCTGGGTTTATTGCAAGTTCATCAACGGAATTATTTTGTTTGTTTTTCCAGCGGCCAAATGAAACATATCCCATTAAGCGACTTTGCCTTTGGAAAGTTATTAGGCATTTTGGCAAGGTGCCTTCAAAAAGCCTCGTATTTAAAAAGGCATAGGCCTCTTCAAAAACTTTATATGTTTCGTCGCTTATTTCTGCCATTGGTTAAATATTGTGCGTATCGTACGATACACAAAAATTGAATTCCCGTTATATAAGATGCGAATTTAATAGCTGTGGATTATATGTGTTTGAATATACGTACGATAATAAGTTAGTAAACAAAAAAAAGCCACGAAGACTTATCTCCCAATCAATACATAGAGTCCGCCATCTGGTGCAATGATCATTTCAGATCATTTTGTTTTGCGTAACACAGCAAAAATCAGGGCCACACCTGCTTGATCGATATTTTGAGTACCATTATCACAAAAAAAGATCAAATATTAGCCAGCTCTTCACTTTGGACGGATTTACCCTGCTAGCGCTCAATTATTGAAATGGTTTGTTATATCGGCGTGGCTCAAACTCCTTCAGTGCGGTTAGCACTTGTTCTAATAGTTCTTGGCTTTTTGTTCACATACAGCTGTCGGCTTGTTTTGACAATTCTTACCGCAATGGAGTACGAGCGCCAGCGCAACTTAATCGCTCTGTGATGCACCAATTCTATGGGTATTTCTATGAAAGTAAGACAAAATAGTTATAGCGAATCGTTCTCATCTAACTTTGGTCGAATGGGTTCTTCTATATGTTAAGAATTAGCACCGTGAAATACGATAAGGAACTTTTTTTGAAAGAGATAGAAGTTGAAGTGCTTGAACCAAACCTTGATTTTTCGTTTCTTTCTTGGATTAACCCCTTAGACCTTCTAATCGTACTCACGACCTAGATATTCAGAAACACCCAAAAAGCTATCCAACCTCGCTATAAACACCCGGGGCAATACGCATGCTGTCCACATGATCAAGCTCATGAAGGTTCATGCAGCGCAGCGGGAATTGGTGCACCTCCATAGAGCCGTTAGGAGAACAATCAACGCGCATGGCTGATAAGGTAAAACCTGCCATCGCCGAGGGCACCTCTAAATTAACTACTGGTTTATCCGTTAGACCTAGATCTCTACGAAACGCTTCTTGGTTTGTTTGCTTTGGGTGAGGGGCCAACGTTAAAGTCACCGTTGTCACCCACTCATTGTCTTCATCAGACCTTTCATGAGAAGCGCAAGCCTCATCAATGGGTTCAACACGAAGAAAACGGCTTAATCGAAAATTTCGAAATTCCGTACTTTTACGATCAAAGGCCCGCACATACCAAGCCAGGCCGTTAGTTAAGAGGGAGTGAGGCGCCATATATCGCGTACTAAAACCAGATGAAGCTGCAGCGTAGTCAACATAGATGATTGTCTGCGAAGCAATAGCTCTGCTGATCAAGGCCACCTTATGTAGATCAAGGCCATCAGGGACAAAGGCGCTTATTCCTGGGCCCAGTCCAGGGTTGGTATGTGGGACGACCCACTTGTCGCTAGTCAGGAACTGAAGAGCACTTTGAATATCATGATCAAAGACTGGGCTAAAGGTGCCTAATCGCTCATAACGACGTCGACGCACACTATAAACAATCTGCTCAGTGTAGGTCTGCTCATAAAGTTTGAAATCACGGCTTGCGGTTGCAGTGGCTACGCCAAAATGCTCAATCAGGTTTTTACGACTAGCAAACCCAATAAAGGTTAAATAGAAATCAATGAGACGTAGACGGGCTTCTTGGTGGTTTATCACGGCGCTAATGTAGACTCTAGAGGGACACAGAAAGGATGATAGCATATATCATTTGAACTTGTGTAAACGTACAGTACCGAATCGTTATGATATGGTATACCCTGTGATCTTCGAATAATGGAACTTATGCCAAGGATTGAACAATGAGCGGACTAAATAGCATTTATCTCGCAAACTCCTTTTTCAAAGGGGTGTTAGCCAAAATCGATTGTGATGGCTCTTGTAATTGTTCCGGCGATAATGGTGCTGGCAAGACAACCACGTTGCAACTGATCCCCGCCTTTTACGGAATCAACCCAGAAACAATGATCAAAGGCGATAAAGACTCATTCCTAGATCATTACCTGCCAACAACCGGTAGCCTATTAGTATTCCAGTACCTACGCGAAGATGGACCTTGCTGCGCACTGATGTATCGACATAGCGCGGGTAGCAGAATGGCCTACCGATTTATCAAAGGCCATGCAGACGATATCCTATTTTCTGAACCCTGGTTATCAAATTTCAAAGCAGGGAACCCTGTCACCGACACCTTTAACGAGATGCGATCGCAAGGCATCGAGATCTCAAACCAACTAACGCAGATCAACGAGTACCGAGCCGTCATCCAACAAGACCGCAAATTAATCAAACAGTTAACAGGTAAGGGGTCAGCGTTACTGCATATGGCGCGGAACTATGCCGTTGGGGGGGCGGATGGTCCAATGACACAAATGGATCATTTAACATTTGCCGTTCTTAAGCGAAACAAGATGTTCGGTCGCATGAAAGACATGATCGTCGCCACTCAATTTAACTCACACGTTCCAAACCGCCCCAAACACATCGACAACAAACGAATTGCAGACGACCTTGCTAGCTTGCGTGACTTTAGTACGCAGCAAGTGTCGCTTAAAAAATGCGTCAACAAGCACCGAGAACGACTGAATAATGAAACCAACATTCGTATTATGGCATGCCAGCTTAAAGGCACACGTCCAGAGCTGGATTTAGAAGAAAACAACCTAACAACAGAGCTTGATAGAATTCAAGAAAATCAGGCACAAGCCACTGACAGCTATCAACACCAGCTATCTCAATACACCGAACAACTCACCACTAAACAGGGCACAATCAGGTCACTCTCCAAGCAAGCTGACGACATCAATAAAACCAAAGATGATTGGGATGACCAGGACATTGCCCAGCAACAAGCTGACTTTGCCCAGCTTAGCACCTACGAAGAACAACACGAGGCAGCCGCTGAGCATTTAAAAATCCTCGCAGAAAAGGCCGCAGATCAAACCAACTGGCGCGATAAGCAGTTACTTTCTTTGGCAGAATCCATTCAAAAGCAACGAACACCTCTCGAGGCTGCAAAACTTGCACTGGACGATGAAGCCAATGAAATTGATAAAATGTACGAACAAGAGTTAGTGCGTATTGATAAGGTTCTTAGCGAAAAAAAAGAACAAGCCTTTAAGCTACATGCCCCTGCGCGAGATGATTTACGCTCAAAATACGATATTGAAGCAACCCGAGCGAAAGAGGGTGGAGAAACACCAGAAGAGAGTCTTCGTTTAGGGGTGGCCGAACACAGCCTGCAAGAAACTGAAATCGACAGAGATCATCAAGAATTACAACTTGAGTCTGCTGAAAAGAAGCAAGAGGAGCTCAGAAGCAAAAGCCAGAGCGTCATAAGAGCACTCGATGATGCTCTTATGAAAGAAACCGCCTGCAGCAAGCAAGTAGACGCCGTACGCCAGCAGCTTTTTCCAGAGGGAAACAGCTTGCTTGCCTTTTTAAGGAGGGAAATACCTAACTGGCGCGACTCAATCGGTAAGATTATTTCACCTGAATTGCTAACTCGTAAAGACTTGTTCCCTGATATTGATGCATTAACGAGTGAATCCATATATGGTCTTATTATTGATCTAGGTGCTCTGGACGTTCCTGACTATGCTCAAGACGAGGATCGTTTACGCCTCCGCTTAAATGAAGCAGAAGAGCGATTAGCAATTGCCCAAAATATGCGCGAGGAAAAAGAAAAAGCATCAGAACACTGCCAAAATAGCGAACAACAAGCCCAACTTAGCCTAGTAGACCAAAAAGCCGCGCTGAAACGAGCCAGATCAAAAGTAGAAGTGGCTCGCGCGCACATAAGATCGGTAAAAAACAATATAAGGGATGCTGTCGCTGAACGGCGATTGCAGGCGAAAGGTAGAGCAGAGGCTTTCTCCAAATCACTCGAACAGCTTGAGAATTGCTATAAAGATCAAGTTCAATCTCTCGAAGAATCTGCAAGTGAATCACGTTCAGAAGCATTAAGTAAGAAGGGCATCGATATATCCAATATCGATCGAAAGCTTGAAATTAACGCGAAACAGCTAGAGCAAATTAAACAGAGTGAACTGTCACGACGCAAAGATATAGGCGCTAGCTACAAAGCGCGATGTAAAAACGCTGGAGTTGATGAGAATGTTATCTTTGATGCAGAGAAGCGGTTGAGAAAAGCCAAAACAGACAGGAACCGGGTGAGGGGCTACAGTGAAACCGTAACGCAATACAAAGCTTGGGTAACGGTACAATGGGCCCGTCTACCAGAGATCTTGGTTCAGTTGGGTCAAACAAGAGATGAATTTTCTACAGCGGAAGCTTCCAAGCAGCAAGTGATTGATGCTTACAAAGGAAAAATGGATTCCTATAAGCGAATTGAGCAAGAACAACTATCAAAACTCACGATAATAAAATCACGAATTGCTGAGATTGAAGACGCTCTAAAACAGGTTGGTGCCTTTGTTACCAATGAGATCTACACTGCCCCTGACGACATCGAGTTAACGATCAAAGTTCTAAGAGAAAGGCTGACGGAGCAAAGTATTCTGAAAAAAGAGGTTTTGCAGCTTATTCAAAAGGCCAACAATGAATTACTGAAGCGTGCTGATAGCCAAATTAGTGAAGTATGGACGATGTTATATACCAGGCGTTTGGAATCGTTGCGAATGAACCGTGCAGATATATCTGAATCAGACATTATCTTTCTTTTGCATCTACCCGAAGAGCTGGACGAACTCTTAACCTTACGTGTCCCAGAAATAAAAAAAGCACTTATTACGACTGTTCGCGTGCTCGGCGATCAGATTAACAATTATTATCGGGATCTCTCGCAGCTGGACCGAGAAATAACGAACGTCTCTAAAAAGCTCAAAGATCAGATCAATACAGGACAAAAAATACCAACGCTGAGTGAAATTGAAATTCGACTGGTGTCCAAGGTCGCAAGCGTTGGCGCATGGACTCAACTGAAAGCGTTTAATCAGGAATGGGAGACCTGGGACCTTATGCAGCGTGAGGAATTGCCACCAAACTCACTAGAATCCGCATTAAGCGATGTCGTTGAAGTGCTGGATGCCTCTCACGCCCATCATGACTTGGCCTCTTTGCTTGAGATGGAAATTGCCTTGTTAGAAAACGGCAAACCTCGCTCAATTCGCTCAGATGATGCACTAAACAACGCGAGTAGTAATGGTCTAAGCTACCTGGCTGTGATTATTATCTTTATTGGGATGTCCCGGTACCTTTGCCCGAATCCTAATGTAAGGCTAACTTGGCCAGTTGACGAGCTCGCCACATTAGCACCACGTAATGTTGCATTGTTGTTTGGCATGTTAGAGGAACACAACATTGTAATGTTTGCCGCAATGCCTAGTTCAGATGCCAACTTACTGCGCCACTTCAACAAGCGGGTCTTGCTTGATAAGGACAAAGGGGTGTCAACCATAGCATCAAGCCTTGCCGTAGCGAGCAAATTTAGAGCCAAACTAGCATCACTAAAAGAGGAGGCTCTCTGATGGACAATGCTCTTTACACAGCAACACTACAAACCTTACTAAAAGGCGAGGTCATTTGTCGCGAACGTTACGAAAGCTTGTTTAAGTACTTAGATAATGTCGAACACCGATCACAGGTAAGCCAGTATTTAAGCGTCCTGGAACGTGGTGTTAGGGCAACAAACGACATGAACGCATACGTATGCTGCTACACCCAATTCAACGAGCCTGGCGTTAAAGCCTCGTGTAAAGAGCAATTTCGTCTTGTTGCGAGCACATTACAACCGCTAGTTGAATGGCTTAGCCTATTGATGGCTTGTAATCCAACAGGCACCCCATTAAGACCAGGCGACACTATTTCAAAAGCTGATCTACTAAGTAGGCTTGAACATAGCCAAAGTCACTGCGATACATTAGCAAAGATAGCTCGAAGCAAACTGTTTGGTTCAAACAGTGCTGAACTACAAGGGCAACTTAACCAGGTACTCAAAAAACTCACTGAATCAGGGTACCTGATAGGATTTGGGCATAGCGGTTCGCGCTATCGTGCCACAGGAAAATGGTCAGTCCTCTATGATCAAATGGGGTTTATTAGGGCACACGAGGCTTTAGATGACGCAGAATCCCACAATCAAGAGAGACTGCTGTAATGAGCAGTACCGATGCAATTTATCAACTTTTTGGAACACTGAAAAGGCACAGGGAGATTATAGCTAAAGCCTACCTAAAAAATAACAAGCAAATTTCATACAGCATTGACACCGAAGCCGCCGTGAACGCGCTACTAAAACAGAAACTAGCGTGGCATCTGGATGAGTTTGAAGGTGTACAGCTTAGTAGTAAATTGGTAACACTACTCGACCAAGCCGTTCGCTCCGAAAGACGCCTGCAGATTGGCGATAGCGTAGGGAGATTATGGACTGAGCTCGGCGGTCACTTGTCGGACTACAGAATCAGCCAAAATGAGCATGACAAGGAGCTAACAAAATTATCACTACAGGAATGCGCTCACGATTTGATCGAGGAGATTAATCAAGCTGTTGGCCGTTATGCGCGATTTATTGACCGCGGGTATGCATTCGCCCAATCGATCGAAGTACGGCTTCAACAGAACGAGCGTGTATTAAGAAGGGCAACTGAGCTGGCGGAAATGATGGAGGCTTGTGACCTTTCCGATTACCAGCAAGCCACTGGCGAAGATCCACTACTGCGAAAGCTGTTTTGTCGCTATCTCCCCCAAGCATTTGAGCGTGCAAGAAAGGAGTTCAGGAGAGCCATTGGTGATTTACAAGCCCTCATTACAAAAATAAGAGAAGAGCAGGCTTTATCAGGCCTGATTCATTGTTTTCAAAGCCAGTATGAGCGCGACCCTGGGTTTGTAGCTACAGAGCCTCCCATGCTTGACGCTATACCCTCCGCATTTAACCTAGCAGTAGCTTTGCTAAACAAAGCGACACCGAATATCTATGTCGACAGCCAAATGATGGATTTGGGGACATTAGTTAAAAACCTTAAACTAGATCATGATCTTTCAGACAAGAAGGAAATCGCAGCACCAGTACGCATGACAGATGTTCGCAACCAAACGGCGGAGATCATTTTAACGGATGAATTATTTGAGGCATCCCAAGCATCCATAGAATGGGTTCTTGATAGTAAAGAGACCCAGACAGCCTCCAATCTATATACCAAGTTAGAGATAGATGAGAGTTATGACTTGTGGGTTTATGCATTGATAAATACGATACACGGCTTAGAGATTGGCACACGCAGCGCCTTATCCGTAGAATACGATAGCATTCCCGATCCAGTGTTCACCGGTAACCGTAGAATCATCGATATATCATTGAGGGCGAATTATGATGAATAAGCGAACATTAGCGGCCGTGCAAAAGCTCCTACAAAGCGGCAAACAACAGGTGGCAGTTTCGGGTGTATGGCGCGAATTAATAGACGTGCAGGGCATAGGGCAACTTGTAAATAACAAAGCTATTTCCTTCACCAGCAAAGAAATCCAACAATTGCGCGCTATAGTTAATCGCCAAATAGAAGGCGATGTTATGCACACACCAATGAAGGGTACGCGCCTTGAAATGGCTCAGCATTACAGTAATGAAAAGATGGCCGATAAGACAGTGTTCGGTGATTTGATATGGGGATGTAGTCAGCACCCGGTACCATTGCTTAATGGTGATGCAATTACCCCCAATGGGTCCTTTCTATCTTTTCCTCTAACTGAGCTCAACGTTAGCCGTTGCCCTTTATTGTTTATCATAGAAAATGGTGAAGTGTTTCGTTCTTGGTGGAAACTAACATTGCCGCGCCAGTTTGATACTGGACTAATAGTTTACAGGGGCCACAACAGCAATCAAAACGCCATGAAAGAACTGGTACAGCAAGTTAACCTCAACGGGAATACAATTGGTTTCTTTGATTACGACCCATCAGGCATTTGCCTAGCTCACGAAATGGGTGTCACCAGCGTTGCGTTACCCCAGGGCTGGCAGCAGCATCACAGCAAACACCGAGTAGCTACAAAGTATAACAAGGATGAAACCTTTACTTCTCAGTCGTCACAACTGGAAAATAAGCAATCATTACTTAATGGGGCTTTACATACTATCGCAAGCACAATCCTCAAAGGGAAATGGGCTCTAACCCAAGAGCACATGCTCGTCCACAAAGCACCATTAGAAATAGTTTATCTCAACACATAACTGCGACCAAAACACAACGAGCACTTCATACACGTAGCCGTCAAAAAGCGGCATTTTTGATAACCCTTCACAGGGTGTTTCTGTATATTCAGGGTTTCATTGTCGCCAAAATGGTTAAGCAGTCGATTTATATGGGGTATTCCTAAAAAGGGCACTTCTAAAATATGCACCCATTCCTGTCATGGCAAATGGTAAACATTAGCATTTGCAAAAAGAAGGAATAAGGTCCAAATCGAAAAAGGGTAGCTTAGATTGATCTGCCCCTAGTGTCTGAAAATGAGTAGAGGAGGGCATTGATGTTTGATTATCTCAAAGGGGTTCTAGGTACTTATAGGTAGTGGGTAAAACGTAAAACGCAAAATTATACAATTTGTACTAAATTGGTGGATTACCCTGTCATATGCTGATCAATGTGTTTCCTGTGCTTCAACGAGTGATATCGATTGGTATTATGCCGGCAGTGATGGCGCCTTTGAGGGGCGTTATCGTATCGAGACATTGTAAAGCACTGACTATAAGAAAATCATACCATTTTAATTAATTGGGACTCATCTTTCCACCAAATTAATGTTAGATAATCGAAACCATTATTGAAAAGGCTTTCTACTACCATGTAGTCTTCAGCCCCATCTGAGCTAATCCACTTATCTGCCTCAGCTTCTATTCCGTTTAAGTTAATAGGTATGTTTTGTAGATTCATGATTCTTTCGTGAGGCCAAATCTCGTCAGGTATAATTGAATTTCTTGTAAACCAGCGCCTTTTTCCATCACTTGCCCAGCAAATCAGCATGCATGGTTGGTCGCTGACCTCAATCAATCTGATCGCCGCACTGGTTACGGATGTTTGAAACTCATTCGCTAAATATTTAGCGGTTTCTATTGTTATATCCTGCTTTCTTAAATATTTCAGACATATATGCGTCGGCATCATTAACTTTGCAGAAAATTGATTCGCACGAACCTCCTTGTTTTGTCTGAAATTATTTTTTTTAATACTAAACTGCCCCATGTCGTTAGTATTACAGCGGTAGGTCAGATTTTTTCTACGATCATTGATCCAATGTCCTAACTCATGCCCAAGTGAAAAGCGTTGCCTTGAGAGATTAACATTGTTATTTATGGTAATAATCGCTTTTGTATCCGTGCCAATGATATTCCCTTCGCAATCAGATAAAGAGGCTCGCTTTACCTCCGCTCCAAGTGAAAATGCAATCAAGTCTAGATCAATGTCTTCTGGCTCATAAATACCTAACGCCTTTAAAATATCCTCAGGTTGCCTCTTAAATCGCATAATAATTAGCCTTCGTCAGATGGGTCAATCAGGCCCAATTCCACAAAACTTAACCATATCTTTTTGATATCATCCTCACTTCCACTTTGCCCTTCTTTTCGGAACGCAATGAGTAGCCCTTCAGGTACGTTGTCTTTATTCTGCATTGCTTGAACAATATCGGTGAGCATCGTTGATATTGATTTTTTAGTGCCAACACTCTTAAGAGTTAGGGTCTGCTTGTTTTTTGACTCGATAAACTCAGATCTTTTTTGTTCCAAACGATATTTTCTTTGCTTCTTAACGGCCTGGTCGATTTCTAAGCGTGCGGCCCTGATATCATCCCATGTCGGACACCCGGTCTCGCCTATTGAGGAAAGAATCGCTTCATCACTTGCTTCCATTGTAGCTTCGATGACGTATTCATTTATTTGTTTAATAAATTCTAATGTCATGACTCTATATCCCACCATGGAAAACCGTTTGGAAATCGTTTGCTCACTTTATCTTTGATTCTCTTTTCAACATTTCTATAAATCTGATCAGTAAATTCGCAAAAAATCAAAATTTTTGATTTCTTCTGAGTTGCAATCCTCTGTTCAATAAAACAGCTTGCATCTTTATCATCTTCAAATAATAGCCTAACTTTATCTATCCACTCTGTAATGATATTGGAAGTTTGTTTGACCTCAAGAATAGCTTCTGGAGGTGGGTGAGCGAGTTTTGCTACCGTACTTGAAGGTGACAAATCACCATCTTCGTTGGTAATCAGATCATCAATATTAGGCAGAATTACTTGTTTTGATCTTTTAGCAGCCTCATTGCTAATAACGCTTCGGCCAGATTGAGTTAAGTAACTGGTCGCACTCAACTCCTTTTTCCATGCTCTCTCACCCAATAGGGCTTGGCTTATGACATGATGTAATACGTCACGATCAGATAGACCTGTGCGAGATTCACACCCCAAAGTATTGTAATTTTTGAGTATGCGAGCCAGCACGGCGTCCCCTAAGCACTCTAGAAGTTCTTCAACCTCTACCTTCGAGTAATGATTATCAGTAATCACGCTATTCCTTATTCTCTGCTTCTTACTTGTTAAATACTGTCCATAACAAAAAAGTGGCGAAAAAAAACGGCACTTTTTTCTTTTCATCAGTATGTAGAGATATGAGGCACAAACAATGCCTAAAACAAGTTAATAACACTCAAATTCTCAAGACTATAAGATTATAGGGGTACACATGAGTAAAAAATCAACAATCAGCCACTTTCCCGTAGGAAATGGCGATATGACTCTATTAAAAATTGCTTCAAACAACAAGTATTACTACGTTCTGGTAGATATGTATATCCGTCAAAATGGAGAATCCGACGATGATAAATGCGATGTACTGGAAGAGCTCCATACAATGCTAGAGAAAGACAATGAGGGACGCCCCTATGTTGACGTATTAATCCTTACTCACCCAGATGAAGATCACATCAAGGGATTCAAAGAGCACTTTTATAGAGGAGCCCCTGTTGACTATGTTTCTGCCAAAGAGGGTGGAAAAGGCAAAATATTTATACGGGAAATATGGTCTTCTCCGCTCATATTTCGCCGCAAGAGCAAAAATAATAGCCTGTGCCAAGATGCAATTGCTTTCAATACTGAAGCGAAACGTCGGGTTAACCTTTATAAAAAGGATAAGAAGATCGGAGTCGAAGGAGACCGCATTCGCTTAATCGGCAAAGACGAGAACGGTAAAACTGACGAGGTAATGGCTATTGTCTATCAAAATGAAGATATTATTGGCCAACTGAATGAAGTTACCTTAAAGGAACTCAAAGCAAAGGTGTTGGGGCCACTTCCCGATGATGACTTTGAAGAGGGTACAAACCCAGATAAAAATCGCTCTAGTATCATTATTCAATGGGGAGTTGCCAGCCATGGCTATACCACCACAAAGAATTATATATTGTTGGCAGGTGATGCAGGTGTGGAAGTTTGGGATTTAATGTGGGAGAAATATGAAAGTGACAAAGATAAGCTGCAATATGACATTTTACTTGCGCCTCACCATTGCTCCTGGCATACCTTATCGCATGATAGTTACAGCAAATCCGACAACCCTCAAGTATCACCCAGTGCGAAGTCAGCTTTAAGCCAAGCCCGCCAAGGGGCGATTATCATTTCCAGTAGCGACAAAATTAAGGACGATGATAGGGACCCTCCAAACTACCAGGCTATGAAAGAATACCAAACAATTGTTAGAGATGTAGATGGGGCGTTTAAGTGCCTGGAAGACCATAAACCATCGAAAGCCAAGGCACCTGAAGTGCTTACCTATAAATTAACCAATAGTGGTCCCCAAGAAGAAACAGCGATGACTCAAGAGAGCAATTCTGCCAAGAGTAAAAGGCGAACAACTGCAACAGGCTCTTTGTTTGTAGGGACAGGAGATGCTATCGGTCATGGTTGATGAATTAAAGGGAGTTTCTACTACAATTCGAGCTGCGATTGAAGAAATTGGAGCATACCCTGCAGTTAAACATGTGGGGAAAGTTTCAGTTACAGGCAATGTCGCTATTGTGGAGACCATGTGGGAGGTTGAACTTCCCAATAGGTTTCGAAAACAGGGGATATCCCAAACCGGTGTTGAGCAATTGGAGACTGTCTATTGGAAAATGCCTTTAGATTATCCACTGCAAGCACCGTCACCACGATTAAGGGCTGATTTTCCAACGAACCTCCCTCATCTCAATCCGCATACAATAGGGGATCTGGTATTCCCTTGCGTTGCGGATATTTCATTAGACGATTTGCTACATAGCAGTGGATTGCATGCGATTCTTATTGCAACAAGCCAGTGGTTGAACAATGCCGCTGCAGATGAATTGCACTGCCCTGTTCAAGGTTGGGAATACGTGCGCAGAGACGATACTTCTGGAATGATAGCGGTGAACACGTATTCTATTCGCGAAGAGTTGAGTTTGAGTAACAAAGCAGCCAGATTTTATAACTATGAATACCTTTACTGTGGAGACACTGATGCCTCCCTAATAGGTAGTTTGGCAACCCCAGACTTAGGATCATCCAATAACTCATATAGGAAGAAAAACTTCGGTATTGGTAACAAGTCGAAAATTCGATGTGCACCTGGAATCCTATTTCAAACTGGCAAAACACTTGTTTCTGATGAATACCGGCCCGAGATGGTTTCTGATCTAAAGAGTCTTCGCTCATTTGCGAGGTTCTTGGCATTAGATGATGTATTTGATGCACGCTTAAAGTATATACAAGAACACTTGGGGCCCAAGCTTGCGAAAAAGAAACAAATATTACCGGTAGAAGAATTTCTAGTAATCTTTGCGGTTCAACGGCCTTTCAACTTAATCGGAACGGATAGCCCTTGGGAGCTACTTCCCTATCGAGTTCATTATAATTTTGAAAGTGATCGATTAGCAGACGATACTCGGGTTAACCCAACCCGCTTTGTTGAGCGTTGTTGCCCTCAATTGTTACATGCGGTATCTGGAACATACATTGAAACGCCGGTTAAAATTGGCTTGTTGGGATGTGGAAGTCTCGGTTCGAAAATTTCCTTACATCTCGCAAAAAGCGGTTGTTACCAATTTGATCTTGTCGATAAAGACTATTTTAATATTCATAACAATGCGCGACACGGGTTGGTGGTGGATGGGTTTGATAGTTTGAGTATCAGTAAATCACACCTATTACATAGGGAAATTTCACGCCTAAACATCGAATCAAAACCAATAGTAAAAGATATTTGTGAGGATGATGGGAATAATGGTTCTTCTCTTTGTGCGAATGCGGAATATATTATCGATGCAACAGCTTCATTGTCAGTGCGATATTTCTTGGCTCATCATTGCGCATCTCTTCCAGGAAAACTGATCCATTCGATATTGTATGGTAAATCCACAATGGGAATCGTTGGTATAGAGGGAACGGGACGTTCGGTTCGTATTGATGATCTAATGGCGTTTGCAAATACATTGTGTATTGACAACACTTCGGTTCAAGCGGCCATGTATGGCAGCGTAGGCCCTGAGCGAAATCATTATGGTGAAGGGTGCGGGTCAGTTTCAACAACAATGAATGATATAGATATATCACTCATGTCAACGTCAATTACGTCAAAAATTAATAGCTATATTATGCAGGCGTGTAAACCAGAAGTCGGTTTTCTACAAATAGGAATAATTGATAAGCCTTTACTCAACATGCAGTGGGAGACTTTTGAATTCACACCTACATTGGTAATACCTCATGATGAAAGGTTTACTTGGAACATCCGGGTCTTAGGTAGTGTCGTTGATGAAATTGGACAACTCAGTGAGATGAATGTGTCACTAGAAAACGGGGGAGTTATAGCTGGCCAGATATGCTCGTTATCAAGAACGATTTATGTCACTTATTTGATCGATTCGCCAGCTGGGAGTGTGAAAACTCCAAACAATTTTGAGATGGCAACCACTGGACTGGCGAATCAGTTTGACCAAATTCATAGGAAAACTAATGGGCAAATTACTTTTCTAGGAACATGGCATAGTCATACTAAGCCGTATCCGCCATCAATCAAAGACCGAGAAAGCTTGAAGGGTTTGCAGGAAAATTACGATTTACCAATTGTTATGCTTACATATACAGGGGGGCGCATAGTGCGCGTTTAATTTTGAAAGAACTCAGTAAATATTTTGACCACTACACAATAAATGCAAGATTCAAACCTGCATTTTTTTCCGTGCTTCCTTTTGTAGTAACGATTTTGGCTTGGTGTCCGAGCGCAAAGACAATCATGGGAGGGACATTAACTATATTGATAAGCTTTGGCGTCATGACATTTATCTCCGCTTTAATATCCAATTTAGGGAATAAGCTACAGAGAAAGCTATTTGACCTTTGGGGGGGGGGCGCCTACGACACTTATAATTAGGCATACAGACGAACTATTAGATAAGTATACAAAAGTACGATATCACTACTGGTTGGAGAGAAAAATAACCGATTTGAAAATGCCTTCCCTTGAAAATGAGACTAATGACCCAAAGGATGCCGACCATAAATACCGTAGTGCAACTAACTTCCTAAGAGAATTTACAAGGGACAAAAAAAAGTTCGCGACTATATACAACGACAATGTAGCCTATGGATTCTCGCGAAACCTACTTTCCATTCGAAGCTTCGGTTTACTTGTTTCAACACTGAGTGCAGTAATTAACGCCTATTTTTTGTTACCTCTGCTTGAAACCGGAACAGATAGAATCTTAGACGCCTCAATGAATAGTCTTTTTCTAGGTTTTAGTGCCGGTGCTACTGCCATATTTTTCATGTTTGTTTTTTTGTTTGTTGTTAATGATGATTTCGTCAAAGAGCGTGCATTTCGATATGCTAAGTCTCTATTTGAAACATGCGAAATAGAATAGATCCTAGAACATATATTTTGAGGTGAACGCCACAGAGGAACTGCTCTGTAAATACCGGAAATATGCCTATCTTATTCTTAATAACTCATCTAAATCGAGGTATATGTCCCTGACCCTATTATGTGGCTAGGCGCTGCCTATAATGTCAGGGACGGAGTTCATCTATCGAAAGAGGTCATTCCTGATTACATCTTATTTATCTATAAAAGGGTTGTTTTTTGTTAAAATATAATAATGGAATAAAGTTTATTTCATTTTTTCTACAAAATTTTTTCCTGTCCCAAAAAAATAATATTGGCATATTCAATGAGTTCGAAAATCCTCCCGCTAAAAATAGTATGTTTTTAGTTTTGCTTCTTGTCGTTCGCAAGTCTCAAATGTTATGTATTAAGCGACAATTAACTTGACCGGTCGGTCCAGCGACTACCGGCTTAGGTAGAATAAGTGATCACTTTCAATCGCAGAGACTGATCATTTTCAGCGGAATACGCAACCCAACCATGCCAACACTAGCTAGGATCAAGGTACGCGTTACTGCTAGATTTATGGGGGTAGAATTACCTATACGTGCATTCCATAAGGCAGAAGCATGCAAGGCGAACAACTTAGAGCGGATGCCAACATGTATACTTTTTCTAGAGATACGTTTACTTCTCCACGCTCAATACGGCCAACATAACTGCGGTCAATACCAGATTTGAGGGCAAGATCGTCTTGTGATATTCCCAGTAATTCTCTCTTTTCTCGAAGCTTTATCCCAAATTGGGAAGACAGGTCTTTCATACCAATAGCCTTTTATCCAAACGGAAACTATCGGTAGTTGCGGATTATTTGACCACGGACTATAATCCGCGTTTTGTAACGAGAGAGATGTTTGTTACCTCTTTTGTTATAGAAACCCATTCCCTGGTACTACATGACCTGTTAAATGTGAAAAAGATGCCCATTGCCCGTATTCAGCTAGATTCTGACTTGCACAAGATACTAATTACCTCCAGTTTTGATGACTTCACAGTTTTACAATTGAGGGATGAGTATCAAATTCTAACAAACAGGAAAATTCCAGATGCATCTGACGCTAGAAGGTACGTGTACGCCCAACTAAAAAGGCTTATCCAAAAGGGACTTTTGGTAAAAGATAAAAGGGGAGGGCAGAGTAAATATTTGTACAAAAAGACCAATCATTTCTATGAGTCTGACCTCTACCCAAAGGGCCAGCGTGCCTCTGAGAACGCGAAAAAGCCCATAAGTAAATCTCAATGTTCCGACGACGCCTCAACATTCCTATATTCAAAACTAAAACGATACAAGCTTGAGTTGTTGACAGCTATTGGAGAGTCTGAGGAGTATGAGTCACTATATAGTGAGCTACCATCAATGGGGGATGAACTTAAAGCAAGGTATCGCCAATCCAAGGATTA
>CAJXXT010000046.1 GCA_913063495.1 uncultured Gammaproteobacteria bacterium
TAGCATCGGATGCATAGAAAATAACCTTTCGAAGTAAAGTATGGGTAAAGAAAGCAAATTGAATAAAGAGCGTGGGTGCACAGGCGTTGAATGTAACATTCATACCAAGTCCCAAAATATTGAGCGGCATTGTATCAGAAAGCCCGTGCCACCGCGTATAGGTTTTGTACGAAATCTGTTAGTATGCCCCGATTTTAGCTTCCAGCAGGGCTCTCTCCTATGATTACACTCGACAATATTCGCATTGTTATGATCAACACCAGTGATTCCGGCAATATTGGCGCTGCGGCACGGGCCTTGAAAACCATGGGGTTAACGCGGCTCTATTTGGTCGACCCGGTGGAATATCCAACCGGTAAAGCAACGGCTAGAGCGTCCGGCGCAGCCGATGTGTTGCACAATGCTACGGTGGTTAGCAGCCTTGATGAAGCCATTGAAGGTTGTGGGCTGGTGTGGGGAACCAGTGCTCGTATGCGATCAATCCCTTGGCCTGTGGTGACCCCTCGTCAAGCTGCCGAGCAGGTCGCAAATGAGCACGATGAGACTGAAGTGGCAATTATCTTTGGTCGTGAAAACTCAGGTATGACCAATGATGAGCTACGAAAATGCCATTATCACATCAGCATTCCAAGTAATGATGAGTATGGCGTGTTGAATGTTGCTTCTGCTATTCAGCTAATTTGTTACGAAATGCGTGTTCGCTTGTTGGAGCCCGAACTTGAAAAAAACGCAGAAAAGGAGCGCCAACAAGCGGTTGATTCCGGTGAGCAAACTGAGCCACAGATGCCATTATCCGTGACAAAGTGGGATTCACCCTTGGTCAGTGTTCAGGATATGGAACGGTTCTTTCTACATTTTGAACAAACTTTGCTTGATATAGACTTCTTTGACCCCAATACACCACGACAGTTGATGACAAGAGCGAGACGGTTATTTAATCGTACACGCCTAGATCGTTTAGAGATGAATTTAATGCGTGGTTTCTTTTCCAAGGTACAAAAGCTAGCAAAAGTAAGGGAAAGTGACGTTGAGATACGTGTTGAATCCTCTATTGATAAGTCATCGGAGAAAAAAGCAGACAAATAGAGGTAGCAACGATGTTTGATAATTTTAAAGAAGATGTCGCGTCAGTTTTTGATCGAGACCCTGCAGCCCGTAATACCTTTGAGGTATTGACCAATTACCCTGGTTTACATGCGGTAATCTTGCACCGTCTAGCACACCGATTGTGGCGAAAAAATGCAAAATGGTTGGCGCGAACATTGTCGACTTTTAGTCGTTGGTTAACCGGAATTGAAATTCATCCTGGTGCTGTGATTGGCCGCCGTTTTTTTATTGATCACGGCATGGGGGTGGTGATTGGTGAAACTGCAGAGATAGGTAATGATGTGACCTTGTATCACGGGGTCACTCTTGGCGGAACAACTTGGAATAAGGGTAAAAGGCACCCTACGCTTGGTAATGGCGTGGTGGTTGGTGCGGGCGCAAAAGTGTTAGGCCCTATTACCTTAGGGGATAACTCACGCGTTGGCTCAAATGCTGTGGTTACAAAAAATGTGCCGGATGAGGCAACAGCGGTGGGTATCCCGGGGCGAATTATCAAAAAACGTGATCCCGCCACTATTGAGTGTGAAGAAACTCGCCGTTTAGCAATGGCAAAAAAAATGGGCTTTGACGCCTATGGCATGACTGACGATATGCCTGATCCTATCGTGCGTTCAATTAACAGCATGTTGGATCATCTAAATGCGGTTGATGAAAAGCTGAACGGCATGTGTGGGGCACTAAAAGAATTAGGCAGCGATTATTGTAACCAGCAATTACCAGAGCTGAAAGCCGAGTTACTTGATGGAGCGGAGCCTGAGTCAGTGAATTAGTCGTTTAAACAAAGTAAATCAGACTTTGCTAATAGTTGACTGATTTAGTCGGGTATTGCACAATACCGCCTGAGGGTAAAAATCCAAGCTTGTGAGGGCAGGCTTTTAATGAGGGCACACCATGAAATTAACCACAAAAGGGCGTTATGCGGTAACAGCAATGCTTGATTTGGCGCTGCATGCAAACCAAGGGCCTGTAAGTTTGGCTGATATTTCTGAGCGACAGGGCATTTCTATATCATATTTGGAGCAATTATTTGCCAAATTACGTAGAAATGATCTAGTGAGCAGTGTCCGTGGGCCTGGCGGAGGTTATCGCCTAAGCCGAGGAAGTGCGGAGATATTTGTCGCACAGGTTGTTGATGCCGTAGATGAACCTGTTGATGTAACTCGATGTGAAGGTCAGGGCACTTGTCAAAATGGCGAGCCTTGTTTAACTCATTACTTGTGGGAAGATCTAAGTCAACAATTGCACCAGTTTTTGAGTGCTATTAGTCTTCAGAGCCTTGTAGAACGATCAGAAATCCGTAAAGTAGCGGAGCGCCAGGATCGGTATCAGCAAGAGGCGAGCACGACAGAGCGAGAGCTTGCAGATAATTTAGTACCTGTTAATACAATAACCTGATTGCATTAGGTTAAGAGAGAGGAAAACTTTGGCATGAAACGCCCTATCTATCTTGATTATGCGGCAACAACTCCTGTTGACCCGCGAGTTGTCGAAAAGATGACAGAATGTCTCTCTATGGAGGGAAATTTCGGTAACCCTGCATCGCGCTCCCATAGTTATGGGTGGCAAGCAGAGCAGGCTGTAGAGACGGCCCGTAAGCAAGTTGCTGATTTGATTAATGCTGATCCGCGAGAAATCGTTTGGACTTCTGGTGCAACCGAGTCTGATAACTTGGCCATTAAAGGTGCTGCGCATTTTTATGGCAAGAAAGGCAAGCACATTATCACCTCTAAGGTTGAACATAAGGCGGTACTTGATACCTGTCGACAGTTAGAGCGTGAAGGTTATGAGGTGACGTACTTAGACCCTCAAAGCAACGGTATTGTGACAGCGGATCAAGTTAAGGGCGCTATTCGTGAAGATACGATTGTTGTGTCTATCATGCATGTCAATAATGAGATTGGCACCATTAATGATATTGCTGCTATTGGTGAGTTAACACGAGAAAATAAGATTATTTTTCATGTTGATGCGGCCCAGAGTGCTGGTAAAATAGAGATAGACATGCAGGCAATGAAAGTTGATTTACTTTCGTTATCTGCACATAAAGTCTATGGTCCTAAAGGTATGGGGGCGTTGTACGTACGTCGTAAGCCTCGTATTCGTTTAGAAGCTCAGATGCACGGTGGTGGACATGAGCGAGGAATGCGCTCAGGGACATTACCTACCCATCAAATAGTTGGCATGGGTGAGGCATTTCGTATCGCTAAAGAAGAGATGGTTGAAGAGAACCAGCGATTGTTAACCTTACGTCAGCGTTTGTGGGATGGTTTGGTCGGACTAGAAGAAGTACATATTAATGGTGACCCAGAGCTAAGGGTGTCTGGTAATTTAAATGTCAGTCTTGCCTTTGTAGAGGGTGAATCGCTATTAATGGCATTAAAGGATGTGGCTGTATCGTCAGGTTCTGCTTGTACTTCCGCGAGTTTAGAGCCTTCTTATGTGCTTCGTGCATTAGGATTGGCTGATGAGCTGGCTCACAGCTCTATACGTTTTGCTATCGGCCGTTTTACGACAGAAGAAGAAGTAGATCGAGTTATAGAAACAACCTGCGAAGGTGTAAAAAAATTACGTGAGTTGTCCCCGTTATGGGACATGTTTAAAGATGGTATCGATTTAAGCACCGTTGAATGGGCTGCACACTGATTGCACCCAGGCGTAACATAGTTTGAGAGAGAGAGGCTAAGACAATGGCTTACAGTGATAAAGTACTAGATCATTATGAAAACCCTCGTAACGTAGGGGCAATGGATTCCGAAGAAGGCAGTGTTGGTACCGGAATGGTTGGTGCGCCGGCTTGTGGTGACGTCATGCGACTTCAAATAAAAGTTAGCGATGATGGAATCATTGAGGATGCGAAATTTAAAACCTATGGTTGCGGTTCTGCAATTGCATCAAGTTCATTGGTGACGGAATGGGTTAAGGGAAAGACCTTGGATGAAGCGTCAGAAATCAAGAACACAGCGATTGCGGAAGAGTTAGCATTACCTCCAGTGAAAATCCACTGCTCAGTATTGGCAGAAGATGCGATTAAAGCTGCGGTTAATGATTACAAGAAAAAGCAGGGTTCTCAAGAAAGCTAGTATTGATGTAAATATTAGCGATGTATCTGTGATATGAACATTTAGTTCATGTTATGGGTACTTTTGGCAATGAATAATTGGAGAAGTACCAGTGGCAATTACCATGACAGACTCGGCAGCTGAGCACGTTAAAGCACATTTGCAACAACGGGGAAAAGGGTTGGGTATTCGTGTTGGTATTAAAACAACCGGTTGTTCAGGCATGTCCTATGTGTTGGAGTTTGTTGACGGTACTAACGACGAGGATCAGGTCTTCGAAAGCCAGGGAGTGAAAATTATTAGTGACCCTAAAAGCCTGGCATATATCGATGGTACGCAAATGGATTATGTGAAAAGTGGCCTTAATGAAGGTTTTGAATTTACTAATCCAAATACCAAAGGTGAGTGTGGTTGCGGGGAAAGTTTTACGGTGTAAAAACATGACGCGGTAGGGAAGGTACTTTCTATCTTATAGTGTTTAATAAATACAGCTAAATGCCTCTGTTGCTGGCTACATACAACCACATATTTTAAGCATACGAGGAACACCTCTCTCGTGGATCTTTCTAAGAATTTCTTTCAACTCTTTGCTCTGCCTATAAGTTTTGATATTGATATGTCAAAACTTATGGACGCATATCGCAGCCTTCAGAAAGTTGTTCACCCCGATCACTTTGCCTCTGGCACCGATAAGGAGAAACGCCTGTCTATTGAAATGGCGGCTCACTTAAATGAAGGTGTCGATACGTTAAAAAAACCGGTTAAGCGAGCGATTTACTTATTAAAGCTACAGGGCATTGATGTTGATTTTGAAAAAAACACCGCAATGTCACCGATGTTTTTAATGGATCAGATGGAGTTGCGTGAACAACTAGAGGCGGTTGCGAAACAGGCCGACCCTTTTATCGCGATAGATGCTTTGTATGAGCGTATTGCCGTCATGCAAAAAGAGCGTATTGAAGATTTCAAAGCGGCGTACAATAGAATAACAAGCGACATTGGTAGTGGTGACAATAATGGCGATGGCAATAATGGCAACGCTGAAGATATTGTGGCGGAGATGCAGTTTGTTGAAAAGCTGCGTATCGATGTAGAACGACTCGAAGAAACACTGGATTAATCTCATGGCATTATTGCAAATATCCGAACCAGGGCAGTCCCCTGAACCTCATCAACGCAAGCTAGCTGTGGGCATTGATTTGGGTACGACCAATTCATTGGTTGCCTCAATGCGAGAAGCTAAGGCGCAAACGTTGCCTGATTTAGCAGGCGGTCACTTATTACCTTCTGTTGTGCGTTACCTTAATGCGGAAGGTGATTCTAGCGTTGAGGTTGGTCAGGTTGCTCGTGATGCTATTTTCGAAGACCCCCAGAACACCATTAGTTCTGTTAAGCGGCTAATGGGGCGGGGTGTTAGTGATGTTAAGACTCTGGGTGATTGTTTGCCTTATGAATTTATTCAATCCGAAACGGAGATGCCGTATATTCGTACGGTCTGCGGTGATAAAAGCCCCGTTGAAGTGTCCAGTGAAATACTAAAAGTTCTTGCCGCTCGGGCTCAAGAAACGTTGGGTGGTGATTTAAGCGGTGCTGTGATTACTGTACCCGCATATTTTGATGAGGCTCAGCGCCAAGCCACAAAAGATGCCGCTAAGCTGGCGGGTTTGCATGTCTATCGATTATTGAATGAACCCACTGCAGCAGCGGTTGCTTATGGATTGGATAAAGGTGCTGAGGGTATTCATGCCATCTATGATTTAGGCGGCGGGACGTTTGATATTTCAATTTTGCGGTTGAATAAAGGTGTGTTTGAAGTTTTGTCCACAGGAGGTGACTCCGCACTTGGGGGGGATGACTTTGACCATGCTATTGCTAGTTGGGTTTTAGAGCAGGCAGGGCAAGAATGTGTGGGCAGTAATGTTGCTCGGCAGTTGATGGAAATTGCTCGGGGAATAAAAGAGCAGCTTACAACCAATGATTCGGTCGATGTGGATATTTCCACGGGCTGTTTTTCTTGGGACGGAGTGATTACTAAGGATATTTTTCACGAATTAGTTGACCCCCTTATTGCTAAAACCGTTCGGGCTTGTAAACGAGCATTAAGAGATGCAGGGTTATCTGCCAGTGAAATTGATGATGTCGTGATGGTAGGCGGTTCTACTCGTGTACCTCGAGTTCGAGAAAAAATTGCCGTTTTCTTTGGTGCTACGCCTTTGTGCGATATCGACCCCGATAAAGTGGTTGCCGTCGGTGCATCTATTCAGGCTGATGTGTTAGCGGGTAATAAACCTGATGATGAAATGGTGCTGCTAGATGTTATTCCATTATCTTTGGGTATTGAAACTATGGGGGGGCTGATGGAAAAAATCATTCATCGTAACACCACAATCCCTGTTACCCGCGCGCAAGAGTTTACCACCTTTAAAGATGGGCAAACCGCGCTCGCAGTACAAGTACTACAAGGCGAGAGAGAGCTGGTGTCTGATTGCCGTTCTTTGGCCCGCTTTGAATTGCGCGGAATACCTCCAATGGTTGCTGGTGCGGCAAGAATACGAGTAACCTATCAGGTCGATGCTGATGGGCTGTTAAGTGTTTCAGCAAAAGAACTTACGAGTGATGTAGAAAGTAGTGTGCAGGTGAAGCCATCTTATGGCTTAAGTGACAATGAAGTGACTCGCATGTTAAAAGACTCGTTTGAGTTTGCTGAAGGCGATAAAGATGCACGAGCGTTAGCAGAAGAACGTGTTGAGGCTGATCGACAGCTAGAAGCGTTGCGTTGCGCATTAGCTGAAAATGGCAATGTGCTACTGAGTGATGATGAGTGCAAGAGCTTACATGAGTTGATGGCGGCGCTGGCGATCGCTAAACAAGGTGATGATGCCGTTGTTATCCGTAAAGCCATTGATGAATTAAACAGTACCAGTGAAGTATTTGCTGCTCGACGTATGGATCAAAGTATTCATAAAGCATTGTCGGGCCAGTCGATTGATAGCTTGGGTGATGAGGAATAAGCGTTATGCCACAAATTATATTTTTACCGAATGATGACCTGTGTCCAGAAGGTTTGGTTGTGGAAGCAGAAACAGGCGAAACCGTTCTTGATGCAGCGTTACGCAACGGCATTGATATTGAGCATGCGTGTGAGAAATCCTGTGCATGTACGACTTGCCATGTCGTTGTACGAGAAGGTTTTGATTCTTTAGAGGAATCTGATGAGCTTGAAGATGATATGCTCGATAAAGCTTGGGGGTTAGAACCTGAGTCTCGGCTGAGCTGTCAGTCGGCAATCGCTGATGAGGATTTGGTGGTCGAAATCCCCAAATACACCATTAATCAGGTATCTGAACAACATTGATAAGGGGTTAGTTATGAGTTTACGCTGGACGGATAGTTTAGATATTGCCCTAGATTTATTGGACGAGCACCCCGATGTTGACCCCAAGACGGTTAGTTTTGTTGATCTGCGAGCATGGGTATTGGCGTTGGATAATTTTGATGATGACCCGGCGCACTGCGGAGAGAAGATTCTTGAGGCTATTCAAATGATGTGGATTGAAGAACTATAAGCCGCACTAGAGCTCAATTTGGCATTAATTGTTGAATTACACCAGGTTACACCGCGCCGTATGTCGAATTAACACCCGATATGCGGCTTTTGCCATCTTTTCCTGCCAAAAACGCCCAAATTTAACACTAATCTAATATTCAATTCCCTCAATCCCACGTATAATCGCCGCTTTCCTTTGCCTAGGGCGTGTGTTTTTCCCTAGATGCTTGGTACAATTTTTTTAACCCTTTGAAAACTAACCCATAATTGGAGATGTAACATGGCGATCGAACGCACTTTATCTATCATTAAGCCGGATGCTGTAGGAAAAAACGTAATCGGTGAAATCTATAGCCGTTTTGAGAAGGCAGGTCTAAAGATCGTTGCTTCTAAAATGATGCAAATGGATGACGAAAAAGCCGGCGGTTTCTACGCTGAGCATAAAGAACGTCCTTTCTACGGTGATTTGGTTGCATTTATGACATCGGGCCCAGTTGTTGTTCAGGTTCTTGAAGGCGAAAACGCGGTTCTAGCTCACCGTGACCTTATGGGTGCAACTAACCCTAAAGAAGCTGCTGTTGGCACCATTCGTGCCGATTTTGCTGCAACTATCGATGAAAATGCGGTTCACGGTTCTGACTCTGTTGAATCAGCAACACGTGAAATAGGTTACTTCTTCGCCGATAATGAAGTATGTGCTCGTAAGCGATAAGTAATATTGAGTGACGCCTTAGGATGTAGAAAAGGTCTTAGGGTGTCACTTGTTGTATGACGAAAAAGAATGTAAAGAAAGAGGTGTTTGCCATGTCTGAACTGGATCTAATAACGGAAACTCCGTCAAGCACACCGAAAGTGAATTTGCTTGGGTTGACCCGTGAACAGTTAGAACAGTTTTTTGTTGAGATTGGAGAGAAGAAGTTTCGCTCTCAACAAATAATGAAATGGGTGCATCACTTTGGTGTAGATAACTTTGACGATATGCAGAATGTCGGCAAAGGTTTGAAAGAGAAGTTGAAGGCGAGGGCGGAAATTGTTGCGCCAACGGTGACGCACTTTAAAGAGTCCACCGATGGTACGCGGAAGTGGGTTGTACAGCTAGATGCTAAAAATAGCGTTGAGACGGTATTTATCCCGGATGGCAAGCGAGGAACATTATGTGTGTCTTCTCAAGTCGGCTGCGCGTTAGATTGTAGTTTCTGTTCTACCGGTAAACAGGGCTTTCAACGTGACCTGACGGTAGCGGAGATCATTGCACAAGTGTGGATTGCCCACCGTTCATTTGGAACCCCTGAGCATAAAGGTGCTCGTCACATTACAAATGTTGTAATGATGGGAATGGGTGAGCCATTGTTGAACTTTGAAAATGTGGTTAATGCAATGCATCTTATGAGAGATGACTTGGGTTATGGCATTGCGAAAAAACGATTAACCTTGAGTACCTCGGGCGTTGTCCCCCAGATGTATGAGCTTTACGACAGAATTGATGTGGCATTGGCGGTATCATTACATGCACCGAATGATGAATTGCGTAATGAGCTGGTGCCAATTAACAAAAAGTACCCATTAAAAGAATTGATGAAGGCATGTCATGCCTATGTGGATAAAGCGACCGATTCACGCCGTGTAACCATTGAATATGTATTGCTTGAAGGTGTAAACGATAATTTTGAGCAGGCTTATGAGCTGATTGAGTTACTAAAGACCTTGCCCTGTAAGATTAACCTTATTCCATTTAATCCATTCCCACATAACCCCTATAAAAAACCTAATGGCATGAGAGTGCGTGCGTTTCAGGAGGTTTTACAGAAAGCGGGGTTTGTGTCACCCATTAGAACCACTCGCGGTGATGATATTGATGCGGCCTGTGGCCAGTTAGTTGGTCAGGTGCAAGACAAAACTAGGCGTAGCGAGCGTTGGCAAGCTAAAATCAATCCACAAGTTGTTGAAGTAAGGCCAGCCAAAGGGTAGTACATAGTGTTGGTTCGCGTCGTGGTAGGTTATTTAACGAATAGGAAACAGAATGTTATGATAAAACGATCAATTAGCGTAGTGCTTATCGCGTTGCTGATGGGTGGTTGTGTCATTGAGACGAGTAGTAGCTCGCTGGAGCGTAATAAGAATATCGACAAGGCGGTAGAGGCCTATATTGCAGCAGGTATGCTGTACCTTAAAGAAGGTAATTTGAGGGTCGCTAGCAGAAAGTTTAAAAAAGCGTATGAGTTAAACCCTGATAACCCAGAGGCAAACAACGCTTTGGCGTTGTTTTACACGGTTGAAAATGAGCCGGAACAAATAGAGAAATACTACAAGACGGCGATAGCTGAGAAGCCTGATTACTCCATTGCTCGTAACAATTATGCTTCTTTTCTATTTGACCAGGAGCGATACACAGACGCACGTGATCAGTTACTGGTGGTGGTGAAAGACTACGATTACTCCGAGCGGAACAAATCGTTGGAAAGTTTAGGTTACTGCTATTTAAATCTCGGTGATTCTGCCAATGCAGAGCGATATTTTATGAGGGCGTTGCAAAGGGATGCTCGAATGGGGCGCTCTTTGCTTGAGTTGGCTGAAATTAACTTTAATGATGGGCGTTATAAGCGCGCTGAACGTTATTTGGAAAGTTTTGACCGGCTTTCTGCTCCAAACTCCCGTCATTTATGGCTTGCTGTGCGCTTGCAGCGTATATTAAAGAATAAGCATAAATTGGCGAGTTTTGCTTTGGCGTTAAAAAACATCTTTCCAGATTCGTCAGAATATGAGGCTTATGTTGCATCGTTGCCCAAGAGCAAAGTCGCAGGAACAGAAGCAAAAACTGAGTTAACAGAAGCAAAGTCATCCAGAATAGAGCCAGTCAGAATAGAACCAATCAACGTTAAACAGAATTCACAACCGCTACAGAAATTATGACACTGATGCCTGATTCTTCAAACAATCCGTCAGCCCTCAATGCTGACATTCCTAGCGCAGGGCGACTGTTGTCGGATCCTCCGGGAGAGGTGCTAAAAAGAGCTCGGCAAGCTCGTAAATTGGATCTTGAAACTGCCGCAGACCAGCTGAATCTGTCCGCACAAGTGGTTAGAGCGCTAGAAGAGGACGCCTACGAAAAGCTGCCGAGTCCAACATTTATTCGTGGTTATATTCGTTGTTATGCTCGTTTGTTAAAATTATCGGGAGATGATCTGGTTCGTAGTTATGAACGAATTGTGATGACGCAACAGCTAGAGCCACAAGAAGCAGCTGAAGTAGCAAAGGTAAAACCTCAAAAGATCAAAAAAGGTTGGATTGTCCTTGGATTGTTGGTTGTTATTGCGGTGGCGATTGGTTTTATTGTTACCTCTGAAGATGCGACTAAAAACATTGAGTCTGATGTTGATTCAGAAGTTGATGTTGAAAGTGTACCTGATAGGGGTGTAGTTAATGGGGGTGTAGTTGAGCCTGCAGCTGACGCAGTAGTGCCAGTAGATTTTACAACTGCCGAAAAAATAGCTCCGACAATAGCTCCGACAATAGAATCAACAGTAGAACCGAAGATTATAACAAGTGTTGATGAGCCTGTTGTGGAACTGCCTGAGGCTGTAGTTGAAATTGTCGGTGAAATGGTAGTTGAGCCTGAAACTGCTGGCGAGGACGTAGTATCGGAAAGTATCGCTGAGATAGAGGTGAACACTACGGTGAAGGTAGAGATACCGCAACAAAATGAAGTTGAGGCGACTCAGGTTGACGTTGAGCTTTCTACATTAACCATGATATTCAGCGGTGAATGCTGGGTTGAAGTGTGGGATGCGACAGGCAAGCGAATATACGCAAATTTACGAAACGCAGGACAAAGAGTGTCACTGCAAGGCGCAGCCCCTATTGAAGTTAAATTAGGGGATGGCGCGATGGTTAAGCTGGAGTTTAATGGAAGTCCCGTATTGTTCGCCTCCTCTAAACGAACCAGTGTTGCCCATGTAACCTTGGGTGAATAAACCTCATAAAGAGTGTTGTGCAAACAGCAAATTATTTTTCAAACGAATACATTTTCAAATAGCCGTTTCTAGTGAATTAAACACGCACTGTGTTTAAGACGAGACTGAAGAAAACGCAATTTGAAAGGAGACAGTAATGCATTTCGAATCTCCTATTAAGCGACGCAAGAGCCGTCAAATTATGGTTGGTAATGTACCTGTTGGTGGTGATGCACCAATTAGTGTACAAAGCATGACAAACACGGAAACCACTGATGTTGACGCAACGGTGGGGCAAATCATTGGGCTTGAAAATGCTGGTGTGGATCTTGTTCGTATTTCGGTGCCTTCTATGGATGCCGCAGAAGCCTTTGGACATATCAAAAAACGTGTCAATGTGCCGTTAATCGCGGACATTCATTTCGACTATAAAATTGCCTTGGCGGTCGCTGAGCAAGGTGTTGATTGTTTACGTATTAACCCTGGAAATATTGGTCGTGAAGATCGTGTTCGTGCAGTGGTAGATTGTGCACGAGATAAAGGTATTCCGATTCGTATTGGTGTTAATGCGGGTTCGTTAGAGAAAGATTTACAGAAGAAGTACGGTGAGCCTACACCAGAAGCGCTTATCGAGTCTGCAATGCGGCATATCGATATCTTGGATAGGCTGAACTTTCCTGATTTTAAACTCAGCCTTAAAGCCTCCAATGTCTTTATGACAGTGGCAGCGTATCGCTTAATTGCCGATCAAATAGAGCAGCCTTTGCATTTAGGAGTTACGGAAGCTGGCGGTTTTCGATCCGGGGCGGTTAAATCTTCAGTGGCATTGGGTATGTTATTGATGGATGGCATTGGTGATACATTACGGGTCTCCTTGGCTGCAGATCCCGTTCAGGAAGTAAAGGTAGGCTTTGATATCTTAAAAAGCTTATCGCTGCGAGCAAAAGGCGTTAATTTTATCGCTTGCCCCAGCTGCTCACGACAGAACTTCGACGTGGTAAAAACCATGAATGAGTTGGAAGTTCGATTGGAAGATATTATTACTCCCGTTGACGTGGCGGTTATTGGTTGTGTGGTGAATGGGCCTGGTGAAGCAAAAGCCGTTGATATTGGATTAACGGGGGGTACACCTAATAATCTTATTTATCGTGATGGTAAACCTAGCCACAAAGTTAAAAATGAAAATTTGGTAGATGAGTTGGAGCGCCAGATCCGAGAAAAAGTAGCCGAGATAGATCTTAAAGCAGATGAGGCGGCAACCATCACCGTCGGAATGCCTGACGCCTAAATACTGAACTGTCGGAGTCACCGTAAGCACCTTTGTTGGGTCTACGAGTTCAGTACATTGATATAGCCTGTTGAATAAGTGGAAATAGAACATTGAGTAAAAAGATACAAGCCATTCGTGGCATGAACGATATTTTGCCAGAGCAATCGGCTGTTTGGCGTCACCTTGAAAGTACCGTTAGAGATGTTGTTGGACGATACGGTTATGGTGAAATTCGTTTGCCGATAGTTGAATATACAGATTTGTTTAAACGTACTATCGGTGAAGTGACTGACATCGTTGAAAAGGAAATGTATACGTTTAGCGATCGTAATGACGAGAGCTTAACCTTGCGACCTGAAGGGACGGCTGGTTGTGTAAGGGCAGCGGAAGAACATGGCATGCTTTACAACCAGATTCAGCGGTTATGGTATACCGGCCCAATGTTCCGGTATGAAAAACCTCAAAAAGGGCGCTATCGTCAATTTCACCAAATCGGCGTTGAGACCTTTGGTTTACAAGGGCCTGATGTTGATGTTGAGATGATATTGATGACGGCTAAGTTTTGGCAAGCATTGGGGTTGTCGGATCAGGTGACATTGCAGCTTAATAGTTTGGGTTCTAGTGAGGCGCGTGCAACTTATCGGGCTGAATTGGTGTCATACCTTGAAGCCAGAAAAGATCAATTAGATGAGGATAGCCAGCGCCGCTTAGCGAGTAACCCTTTGCGCGTATTGGATAGCAAAGATGTGAAGACGCAGGCTCTATTGGCTGATGCGCCATCATTGATGGATTTTCTTGATGAGGATTCAAAGACGCACTTTGACGTATTAACAGCAACACTCGATGCAGCCGGTGTTGCTTATGAAATTAACCCTAGATTGGTTCGTGGGTTGGATTATTACTGTAAAACCGTTTTTGAATGGGTAACTGATGCGCTTGGTGCTCAGGGTACGGTATGTGCGGGCGGGCGATATGATGGCCTGGTTGAGCAGTTAGGTGGTAAAGCAACGCCGGCAGTTGGTTTTGCAATGGGCGTTGAGCGGCTTGTGTTGTTGCTTGAAGCTGCGGGTTTAACAGATCAGATCAGCAGCAAGCCTGATTTTTATGTGGTAGGATCAGGGCCGGAAACGGTGTTGTTTGCAGACGCGGTGAGAGACCAGTTGCCGAGTGCTGTTGTGCAGAGTCACTGTGGTGGTGGAAAGTTTAAAAAGCAAATGAAAAAAGCCAATGATAGTGGAGCGGAAATCGCCCTTATTTTAGGTGAAGATGAGATTAAAAACGCGCAGGTGACGGTAAAGTACCTGCGTGAAGAGAAAGACCAGGTAGTTATTGCACAAAGTGAGCTAGGTTCGGTTTTTGAGCAGTTCTGCAAGTAACTGTGGTTTAAGTAACAGTGGTTTAAGTAAGTAGCTATGACTCAAGCAAGTAGCTATGGCTGATTAGTATTAATCAATCGATTGAAAGTGGAGTAAGTAAAACGTGGATACGTATCGTACAGAAGAAGAACAAATAGACGCGATAAAAAAGTGGTGGCAAATAAACGGTAGCAACATTTTGATTGGTATTGGTTTGGCTATTCTTATTGTTGTTGGATGGCAGTTCTGGCAAGACCAGAAACGAGCGACAGGTGAAGCTGCTTCCGTTATGTATGGAGAGCTATTGGAGGCTGCCGAATTAGCCGTACAGCCTAATGTCGATGCTGAAAAAGCGACTGCCAATATAGCAACATTGATACATTTGGGTGGAGAGTTAAAAGCACAACATGAGACCACCGAGTACGCAGTTTTTGCAGCGTTGATGCTGGCAAAGCAGCATGTGAATACAGGTGATGCGGATAAAGCAGAAACGGAACTACGTTGGGCAATTGAGCACAAAGCAAGTGAAGGTGTTACGTTAGTTGCACAACTTCGATTAGCTCGTGTTTTGGTTATGAAGGGCTTGCTCGATGAGGCGTTAACGTTGATTAATAGTGTTGATGCTGGCGCGCAGGCTGCAGCGTTTGACGAGGTTAAAGGTGATATATTAGTGAGTCTTGGTCAGCTTGACGAAGCTCGCGCGGCTTATAGCAAAGCGTTAAATGCAAATGATAGTCGCGGTGGAGCTAAACCCATCGTTAAAATGAAATACGACAACTTGGCTGTTGTTAAATAGATAGATAGTTAAATGGATAGCTAGATAAATAGCTAATATCGCAAAACAACGCCATACCCTAGCCACGCAGTAGATCGAGAGATCCGCTGAGTGGCTATTCTTTTTTTGGAGTCAACTGTGTTGGTATCTTTTTTAACGTCTAAACGTTCACTTTCTACGCTACTCTTGGTTGTATCAGTCCTCATGTTAGGTGCATGCTCGGATGATGATATATTGCCTCCATCACCGCTCCCTGATTTTGATGAGCAGATACAAGTAGAAGAGTTGTGGTCTGCTGATGTGGACGATGGTGTTGATGAAAATTACCTGGTATTAACTCCAGCCATCACTGAGCGATGGGTTTATGCAGCATCATATGATGGTGAGGTGATTAAGCTGAATCGAGCCGACGGAGATGAAGTATGGGAGATTGATACTGAGCACAGAATTACTGGAGGCGTTGGCGCTGGTTATGGATTGGTTGTGTATGGAACTGATAATGGCGAAGCCGTTGCACTCAGTGAAGAGGATGGTTCTGAAGTTTGGAAAGTTGAATTAAGCGGTCAGGTTTTAGCAACTCCGGCGGTAAGTGCATCCCGTGTTGTTGTGCAAACTATGGATGGTCAGTTACACGCGTTAAATCGAGAAACCGGTAAAAAGGAATGGATTTACGATACGCCAATTCCAAACTTAACCTTACGTGGTAGTAGTAGTCCGGTTATTGTAGGTGAGGTGACACTTGCTGGTTTTGCTAATGGCCGATTGGTAGCGGTAAAAACGGAAAGTGGTGCCGTTGGTTGGGAGTACCCAGTATCAGAACCTCAGGGGCGCTCGGAACTGGAACGTCTTGTTGATCTGGATGGTCGCTTTTGGGTAAAGCGTAATGTTGTGTACGCGGCAACCTATCAAGGTAAGCTAGCAGCTATTGATATTCCCACTGGGCGATTGTTGTGGCAGAAGCCATTTTCAACCTATGCCGGTGTGTCCGAGAAGTTAGATCGAGTGTATGTTGTTGATCAGGACAGTGTTATCAAAGTTCTGGACGCCGTCAGTGGCGCAGAAGTTTGGACAACTGATTTGTTTAAAGGGCGCCGCCTTTCGGCGATAACCCCCGTTGGTGTTCATGCCGTTGTTGGGGATTTTGAAGGTTATTTACATTGGTTGCATTATCGTGACGGTCGTATTCAAGCTCGTGTTCGAGTGGATCGCGATGGGTTACGAGCCGCCCCAATTGTGAAAGACGATATTGTTTATGTACAAGGTAATAGTGGCGAGCTTGCTGCTTTTAAAGTGATTGAAAAATGAAACCCGTTATAGCTTTAGTGGGTCGACCCAACGTTGGTAAGTCGACTCTCTTTAACCGTTTTACCCGTACCCGCGATGCGCTAGTGGCGGATCTTCCTGGATTAACTCGTGACCGTCAGTACGGTGAGGGCCGTCTTGGTGAGCACCAATTTATTGTTGTTGACACAGGTGGTTTGACGGGAGGAGAAGAAGGCATTGATGCGCATATGGCGGATCAATCCATGCAGGCCGTTAAAGAGGCTGATATTGTATTGTTCATGGTGGATGCTCATGCGGGAGTTACACCTGCAGATGAGAACTTGGCGAAGGAACTTCGCTCAACATCTAAGAATATATCATTGGTTGTGAACAAAATTGATGGCATGGACTTTGATGTAGTGACCGCGGAATTTTATCGTTTAGGGTTAGGGCAGCCTTATGGTATTGCAGCTGCTCATAACCGTGGTGTGTCTGCACTTATCGCTGAAGTAATAGCTTCGGTTACTGCATCAATGGATGAAGACGCCGATAGCGTAGATATGGCTGTTGTTAACAAAGGCATTAAGATAGCCGCAATCGGGCGACCTAATGTAGGTAAATCAACACTGATTAACCGGATGTTGGGTGAGGATCGTGTCGTTGTTTATGATCAGGCAGGAACAACTCGTGACAGTGTTTACATTCCCTATGAGCGTGATGGTCAGGCATACACACTTATTGATACCGCAGGTGTGCGTCGCCGTGGGAAAGTGTCTGAAACCGTTGAAAAGTTTTCGGTAATTAAAACCTTGCAAGCGATTCAAGATGCGAATGTCGTGGTGTTGGTGTTAGATGCCCGAGAAAATATTGTTGAGCAAGATTTACATTTGTTAGGCTTTGTTCTTGAAGCGGGCCGCTCGCTGGTAATTGCTGTCAATAAATGGGACGGTATGGACAGTGAAGAAAAAGCGGATGTTAAGAAAGAAATTGAACGCCGCATGGGGTTTGTTGATTTCGCTAAAATGCATTTTATTTCAGCGTTACACGGAACGGGTGTTGGCAATTTGTACGAGTCAATCAATAGAGCCTATGAGTCATCCAAGAAATCACTGTCTGCTAGCTTCTTAACAAAAATACTAGAAGATGCGATTGCCGACCATCAGCCACCAATGTCTCATGGTCGTCGTATTAAATTACGTTATGCGCATATGGGGGGGAGTAGTCCACCCACGGTTATTATTCATGGGAATCAAACAAATAACGTACCGCATGTTTATCGGCGTTATTTAGAAAATACTTTTAGACGAGTGATGAAACTTGAAGGTACGCCAATTCGGATTGAATTCAAGACGGGGGATAATCCTTTTGCTAAGGGTAAAACGAGAATTACCCCTCGGCAAGCTGAGTACAAACGTCGCGTTTCTGAGTCAGTGAAGACTAAAAAGCAGACTAAGAACAAACAGAAAAAACGGAAATAGTGAAGTAATCCCCAATAGTTAGACAAATAATATTGGGGATTACTTTGTGTTCTAATACAGTGGAAAGTTAACGCTTTTACTCTCTTATGTGGTTTTTATTACTTCCAAGTAAAGCGGAAGTCGCAAGGTTTGTTTTCAGTCGCTAGCGTTTGTGATCTAAAGAAAATAATGTCATCTTGATATTCGTCAAAAAAATGTTTGTCCGATGCACAGAATAGGGCCGCTAGATCTGGGTGGCCTAATGCATGGCTATAACTGGCGAAGTGGCAGTGATTAACTTGAAAACTGAAATTATCCTTTTCATCTAAAGACAGTGTTGCCTCCGCGTTAAAAAAACGCTGTGTTATTTTTGTAAGTAAATCTAGTTTTTGTTCCGAGGGTAGGCCAATATAATCTTTGCGTTTTATAATCGGAACGTTAAATTTCAAAAAAGCGGTGGCAACACTGTTACTTAACGTTTGTAGTAACTCAATGATACGTTTTTTAGAATGCCCCTTTTCAGCAAGTAATTCATAAAGAATAACCATTGGAGCCATTTGTCGTTGGCTGAGTTTTTCTTGCTCTGTTGGGTGTTTCTGTTGATTGATGCTTTTGAATGGATTGTGATAAAACAAACGCCATTTTAATCTTAAGGATAATCCCAGGGCTTCACTAAAACCTAACTCTTCTATGAGTATTTTGAGGGCGGTGCTGTTGCCTTTAGTGGTATCGAAATAAAATAAGCGTAATGTATTTATCATTAGGATACTCCTAGTCTTGGTGTTGTAGGGGAAGGTTTGCTGAGTGCGATAGCTGTTGTTCTCCACCGTAAATAATACGTGCTAGCCAGCCTCTATAGTTACACATACTCCATCGAGAAAATGCAGGAGCTTGCTCCGTGCTGTTGATGCAAAGTTTGCCTTTGGCTGTTTGTGTATCTGAGACTGCAACGTTATCTGCAAAAAATAGAGAGCGTGTACCCATTGAAACATGGCTTGTTGCATTCACAACGGTGATAGGAGCCCATAGGGATTGTGAAATGCTAGCTTGTGAAACAGTTTTTTGTGAGCGTTGATCTGTTTGTGAATAGCTGCGGATTTGATTGCTGAGTTTTCCAATGTAACGCCCCTGTTGTGATATATCTGAGCCTAATACCTGCCAATGTTGTTCCAGTAGCCCAGGGGCACTTAAGCCAAAACCGAATGACCTGATAGCATGAGTGCTTTGATTCAGGTTGGCGTTAGGTGAATGTGTTTCTAACGTTGTGGTTTTGTTGCGTCGTTGGTGAATGTCTGAAGAGGTAAATATATCATCATTTGTTTGAGGTGAAAAAACTGACTGAGGAGCACTGATAGCAGAGAAGTGAACGCGGAGTGTGTAATCTAAACGATGATTGAGAGGTTTTATTTCTTCAAACAACGGAGGGAGTTGGAACCCCCCTTTATTAGGCGTCCAGGCGCGATAGATATCAACGTCCAGATCACAGTTGTAATGGTCTTCGATCACCTCGCATTGATTTATTGCGATGTTAAAAATATAAGGCCACATACCATTGGAATTACATGGGTTGCTTTTTGGTTGAAGGTCATCGTTGCAGGAAAGGTCTAGCTGAATACCCTGCAGGATCATTGTTAATGTATCGTTGTTAATATTGGCTTGAAGAGCATCTAAAGGGATAGAAATAACATCATGGATCTTATTGTTAGCAACCGGAGTGTCTGAATTTGTTATTTCATCCGTCCATTGCAACAAAAGATCTCCTGAAAGGCTGTTGATTGACTCCGAATCGATGAAGCTGTAGTTGCCCTTAGGGTTCATGTAGTTTCCATCGACTCCTGTGCCTTGAGCAAAGTTAAATGTTGCAGGTGAGGATGAATCTTCTGGTTGTTGAATATAATTATGAAGTTTTGAAATACGGTGAGGCACTCTGCCTCCATTTCTTAGAACAACAAAACGTTGCCATTCGTGCTCAAATCCTTGCCAGATATAGAGGTTATTGCGAATGTTTGAAGATAGGTTTTGCTGGCGAGCATAGTTGTTAATGGGTGTTGGTTGGCTTGTTGCAATCATCTCGTCAATGAAGGGGCTGGCCTGGGTGCCGAGGGGTATTAATGCCATCAGAAAACCTATGATACGAAAACTCCAGCGGTGCTGTTTGTCGATATTTTTTATTGTTAGAGGCGTAAACATTATCTATCTCGCTGGTTAGAGTTCCATAGCATATGGGGGTGGATTTTATTTCATGCCAGTTTGTGTACTATCGTGCAACAAACTTAGTCTCTAGTATTTTGGTTGGCTTGTAAAGTGGGTATACATTTGAGGGGGGTGTTGTTGCTGGAGGGGGGTATCGAGCAGACTGGAGCTGCGCTGATAGCGCAGCTTTTCTTGGTGATTCAGAATTATAAGTAGGGCAATTAACCTTTACCTCAACTTTAACCTATAGTAAAGGCGAAAGAGCCAGACGTAACGAGTGCACCTTTCTTATCGGTAACCTTTACTTCCCAGTCTCCTTCCATGGTTTTATCCAAATATTTGCTAGAAGAACAGCGCCATGTATCACTACCGATCGGTGTCCTTACCTTTACGATTTTTTTGCCATTGTGATACCAGGTGTGTGTGAAGGTGTCTCCCGCGCGGTCTTCTATATCGGTGAAAAAGTACACTCTGGTAAGGCCTCCCTCATCAAGTATGACGGTGTCATCGATGATGCTGTTTGGCTCCTTATTCTTAAGGGTGTGAGTAAAAACGGCGCGATTTATGTTGTCTGTGTGAATCGTGATAACGGGAGGGTTTAAGTGAAGGGTGCCTGCACTCGGGCTAGCAGTACTTAAATCGGTGTTGGCTTGGCTGATAAGGGACTCGGTTTTACTGTCCATGGGGATGAGTGAAGTATCAGCCGCGCTTTTTGTTGTTGTTGGTTCAGGTGTTGTAACCGTTGTATTGGATGACTCTGTCATTAATGTTTTGGAGGATTCAGGGGCGCTCTTTTTTAATGGTTTTTCTGACAATATAGCTGACGATATAGCTGTGGCGTTTGGTTTTTGCTCAGTCGTGCTTAAAAGGCTACTTATTGCAAAATATATCAGAACAACAACGCTGATGAATAGCAGCGCAGCGACGCCTATTATGCGATCCCAGTGATAGATGCTGTGATATTCCAGGGGTTCTTGGGGTTGGTCTTTTTTAGGTTTTACGCGAGTCACAATTTTAAGTGAAGTAGGGGATGAACTGACGTTATCAGGTTGTGGCATGTGGCGTATAAGTCCTTTTTTGAGCTTAGGGCTGCTTATTAGAATGATAAGCGAATGGTACGGTATTTGATCGTTGTTTCCAAGGCGTTGCTGAGAGTAATGTTATTGAGTGACTTCTCGAATAAATACCACTGTTTTAGCAATGAGCAAAACGATGAGTATCTTCCAGCTTAGGCCATAAATAATTCGCCAGGTTGGGTTGCCAACTGCAAGAATGTCTAGCTCATTGGCGAAAATAACTTCGCAAGCACCATTGCCTCCATCGGTTCTCGTGGTACTGCTAGTTCGCCAATACTCCGGATGTCGCTCATCTTGGTAGCTAACAAGTTCACCTTTGATGTGTATCTGGTCTCCAATTTGAATCTGGGATAGAGTCTCTCTGATAGCGTCATTATCAGTAATAATATGGTTGTTTGACAGCTGGTCGGGGTTAAATACTGTTCCGTGTGGATACTCGAAATAGCAGGTCCAGGCACCACTGCTATAGGATACCGCCTGATAGTTGTTACTAAGGATATTTTCCCCCCAAATAACACAAAGATCTTTGGTGTCCACTGATGTTTCATCGTGATAAGTATCGGAGATACCATCAATATCATTATGACTAACAACTAGCCCCCACAATTCATAGTTTGCTATCGGTTTTATTTGATATTGGATATCCATATATTGGAAGCTGTGGGGCTCAGAAAATGCGCTACGACTCGAGATTAGTTCTTGGGCCGGCTCTTGGGTTAACTGTGGATTGATCAGGGAGAAGTCAATCAGATCATTTTTCTTGAGTGCGGAAAATAGCGTTAGCCCTGCAAAAATAACAATAAAGAAGTAGAGCTTTCGGTTTAAAGGGCGGTATTGAGCTTCAAGGTCAAGAAAACTGTTTGGTTTTTTTTCGTTGGCAGGGGTGTTGAGTGTCGTATGGAGTCGTTTGTTGTAGGCTGCTCCGCAATTTGGACATTGCCAGGTAGGCCCTTTGTCTGTTGGTATTCTAATGTATTGGCAGCGAGGGCATGTTTCAGTCATGCCCTCAGTATAGCCTTTTTTAGTTGGTTTGTAGGTGGTTGTTAATGCTGTTGTCAGAGCCTTCAGAAAGTGATTCGTTGCTTTCTGATGGCACTGGTTGAGGTGCTTTTTTCTGTTTTCGTGTTAAAAAAAGTAACAGTGGAGGGAGGAAGAAAAAGTCTGCCATAAGAGCAATAATGATCGTGGATGCTGTTAATAACCCCATATGAGAATTCATCACAAAGTCTGAGAATGCCAAGACGCCAAAGTTGGCACTAAGGATGATAGTTGTGACAATTAATGCAGTGCCAACGTTGTTAAATGCATAACGAATTGCATCAGGTTCATTTAATCCCTGTTCTCGCTGCGCTCGTAGGTATTTACTTAAGAAGTGCACCGTATAGTCTACAACGATGCCGAGGGTCATGGCGGCAACAACAGATAGACCTAACCCTATTTGTCCGACAAATATTCCCCAAAGACCAAAGGCAACACCCGCGGGAATTAAATTTAGTAATAGACTGATCAAACCAAATTTAAAGGAGCGCAAAGCAAACCCGAGCATAATGGAAATAATAATAAGTGCCACAAAGGTACCTTCTAACATGCTACGGATATTGGTAAATCCAACATGGGCAAACATTAAGTCTCCGCTGGTACCTTCATGATAAAAATGAGCAGGAGCATTTTCTTGTAGCCACGTTTGAGCCCGTTTCTGCACCGCAAGAACGCGGGCTGATGAGCTTCCTTCTACCGTGCCAATGATCCGTGTTGATGTTTTGGCGGTATCAATCATATTGTTGAGGCTAAGTCCAAAAGGGAGTGATAACTCATAAAGCAATAAGTATTGAGATGCTAAATCTCGTTGTTCGGGTAATTTGTACCAGTCTGGGTCGTCATTATGTAAGGTTTTATTTAGACGTTTGATGACATCGGTATAGGTTGCAACATGAATGATTTCTGGTTGTTCTAATAACCATACAGAAAACGCTTCGAGATTTTTAAGGTAATCAGGGTTGCTAATGCCGCCTTCTTCTCCGGAGGGCAGAGAGAAAGAGATGGAGTTGATTGATGTGAGGTTTGACCGTATAAAGTTTCCGTTGATACGCTGTTCGGTTTTCTCATTAAAATACTCAGCCCAAACATCATTAAGTACGTTCTTAGGGAGGAATGCGGCACTGGTTAAAATGAATAGACTAGTAAATATAAGTAATGGCGTGCGCCAATGGATAACAAATTCTGCAAGACGGTTTTGATGTTGGTCTTTGTTTTCTTCTTTCTGTTTTACTCGAACAGGTAGTAATAACATTAATGCAGGAAGCAGTAATACTGAAAATAACCATGCGCCCACAACACCGATGGCAACCACGTTCCCAAGATCTTTGAAAGGCGGGGAGTCACTAAAGTTCATTGTTAAAAAACCAATCATAGTGGTTAGGCTGGTTAAAAATACCGGTTGGCGATTTAGACGTAAGCTCTCTTTCATCGCATCAAGCTTTACCATGCCGTTACGCATTTGTTGAAAAAACGTTGCCAATATATGAATGCTATCGGCAATCGCTAGGGTGAGTATCATTGTCGGTGCATTGGCAGAGGGGGTGGTGATTGCTATCCCTAGCCAGGCTGCAATTCCTTGCGCCGTGAGGATGGCGGCAATAATCACAAGTAGTGTGGCAAAGGTTCCAGATATCACCGTGATGATGCTGCCACTGGCGGCAAATAAATACAATGAAATACAGATCATCGCAATAACAAATGCCGCAGGAACAAGGTGTGTCATATCGTAGAGTGAGGCATCGCGAAACGCATTATTGTTCATCACGCGACCAGAATAATAAATATCAATTGATGGATATTTAGTTTCGTAACGCTCAATAAGTTCTCTAGTGGTTTTAACAATGCTTAGGTTTGCTTGGGAGGTGTTTTCTGTCGGTAATTCAAAGGTAATGTTGATGCCGGTGACATGAGCTGTTGGAGAAATTAATTTATTCAATAATGCAGGTTCGCTCACTGCAAATGTTTGAGCCAGCGCCAAACTTTCTGGCGTGCTGTTGGCTAAATCGGGTACGAGGTCATCAACAATTAACTCATCATTTTCTGCAATGGTATGTTGAAAATTGGTAATGGAGTTAACGCGGGAGGAGAATGGAAATGTCCAGGCATCTTCGGTGATTTCTTGGATGATTTTTAAGGTTTGGGGGGTAAATACTTTTTGGTCTTTTGGTGCGATGGCAAGAAATACGTTGTCCATGCGGGTGTAAGTGTCTTGTATCTCATGATACACCTGCAAATGAGGATTGTTCGGCCCGAAGAAAACTTCAAAATCAGCATTGATAGTTGTTTTGGGTAACCCTGAGCTTGCTGCAACAATAATGCTCATAAAAAATAATGTCGTGATAAAGGGTGCGCGAAGCATAAGCGTTTCAATCTGCTTATACATAGGAGACCTCCAGCGGTAAAGGGTTAACAGGTATTAATGAATGTAGGGATGAAGACTTAGTACGGTATAAGGTTACCGTTTGGGCTTGCTTGGGGACAAACGAATTATTTGTGGGGCTGGGATGAGTAAAATTCATCTGATTCTTTTTTTAGATCAGAAAACAATGTGTGTAACCAATGCCTAAAGGCTTGTAGATCAGGGCGTTCAGCGTCTTCTGAGCGGTAAATAAGGTAATAGGCCTCTTCAACAGGGATTCGATGGTGAAATAGCTCGACTAAGCGCCCTTTTTTGACCCAGGCGTAAGCTAAAGGGAATAGACCTAGGGATATCCCTAGACCCTGTTCTGCAGCGCTTAGGTGGCTTGTGTAGCTGTCTAGGGTTAGTTCTTCTTTGGTGTCTAAGCCCTCTAGCCCAACCGCCTCGGCCCAGCGTTGCCAGGGGTTGTCGCCGTAGGGTATATGAATCAAGTTTTGCCCTAGTAAATCACTGAATACATTGATGTTTTCATTGGCTTGTAATGATGGGGCGCAGACAGGGCTAACCTCTATCTCAAGTAGTAAATCTGCTTCTAGTCCCGTCCATGAGTCTTTTAGGTTTTTTGTTCCTAGTCGTATACCGATATCAATTCCGCTGAGATTGAAGTCCCCCCCGTAAAGGCTGGTTTCAATGCGCAGCTCAACATTGGGGTTGGCTCTTTGGAAGTGATGCAAGTTAGGAATGACAATTTCCGTCGCTTGAAAGGGTAGGATATGAGCGCGTATGGAGGGGTGTCCGTAACGGCGTTGCACATTATCAACACCTTGTTTTAACCCTGACAGGTGTAGGCTAACGGTTTCGAGTAAGGCTTTTCCAGAATCTGTCAGGCTTAGGGTGCGATGATTGCGGCGAAACAGCGAAAAATTCAATTGTTCCTCAAGGGTTTTGATTTGATGGCTGATTGCTGAAGGTGTGACATTTAACTCGTTGGCTGCCGCTTTAAAGCTGCCTAGGCGGCCTGCTGCCTCAAATGTATTTAACAAGCTTAGTGCGGGGCGTCTATTGGCCATTGATCTGCTAACCTTCTGAGCCTTGTGCCACCATTTCAGGTGAATAAATGTAATGTCGAAGGAACGTTTTCCTATAGGTTTAGCTTAATGTGCTTTTAGAAAAAGGTGCAATAACCTTTTGGCGCGATTTGTTAGGTTAGGCGTGCGATTGTTTGGGGTTGTGTTATGAAAAGGCCGTAATACGTTGTTTTTATTGACGATCATGTAAAAAGTTTCAAACAATGCTTGCTTACTCTGAGAATACCAGTAATATGCGCGTCATCTACCGGGCCGTTAGCTCAGTTGGTAGAGCAGTTGGCTTTTAACCAATTGGTCGTGCGTTCGAGTCGCACACGGCCCACCATATTCCGAAACCCCAAGTGATTTTTCACTTGGGGTTTTTGTTTTTCTGGATACCCTAAAAACTATCGGTGGTCACTCCAATATTTGATAGGGTAAATTTATCCTATCCTATCTCAGTCACTTGGCTTGATAGAGACCCTTCTCCTAATTGTGTTGTTATGGTGTCGCCAACCTTAATGTTTGAGCTGTTCTTTAGTAGTGAGCCTTTTTTGTCTTTGGTGATCGAATAACCCCGGCTTAGTGTTGCAAGAGGGCTCACTGTTTCAAGCCTGTGTGCTGTATGAGCGAGAGCCGTTTGACCATCTTTCAGTGCTTGCTTACAAGCGCGCTGACTACGCTGTTGTAATGACTGAATGCGCTGGGTAAGTTGGGTAATATGGTGGCTGGGTGTTTGCGCCTGAAGCTGAGCAGATAGGGTGGCAACTTCTGCTTTGCGAAGGTTAAGAGATTGTGTGATCTGTAAAAGGAGCCGGCTCTCTAAGTCATCGAGACGTTGGCCGTGTTCTTCTAGGCGTTTCCCTGGGTGAATCAGTTGTTTTTCCAGCCAGTCTAAGGATTGTTGGCGGTCGCTGATGATTTTTCCGATTTTATCCTCAAGCCAGTGCTGGTAGCCTGAGATGGTGCCGTACAATTCATCTTGATCCTGACTTAGCATTTCTGCCGCTGCAGAGGGTGTTGGTGCGCGCATGTCGGCAACAAAGTCTGCAATGGTAAAGTCTACCTGATGGCCAACCGCAGAAACAACGGGGATTTTGCTGGCGAAGATGGCTCTGGCAAGTTGCTCATCGTTAAATGCCCAAAGGTCTTCCAGTGAGCCGCCGCCACGACCGATAATTAATACATCGCAATCTTTGCGTCGATTTGCGGTGGCTAATGCGTTAATCAGCTGTTGGGGGGCTTCATTACCTTGTACTGCTACCGGGTAAATGGTGACGGGTAACAGTGGAAAGCGCCGAGCAAGTACCGATGTAATGTCATGCACCGCAGCGCCGGTAGGGGAGGTTATAACCCCAATTGATGTTGGGTGGCTTGGTATTGTTTTTTTGTGGCTGTCATCAAATAAGCCTTCTTGATGTAGGGACTGTTTTAGTTGTTCAAAAGCTCTTTGCAGTGCACCGAGGCCAGCTTCTTCCATTTCATCAATAATAAGCTGATAGTCGCCTCTTGGCGTGTAGAGGCTAAGTCTGCCTTTTACCAATACTTGCTGTCCGTTACTGGGGCGAAACCTCAAGCGCATATTGCGCCCTTTAAACATCGCTGCACGTACTTGAGCGTTGTCATCTTTTAGGGTGAGGTAAATGTGGCCCGAGCGAGGTTGTGCCAAATTGGATATTTCGCCTTCGAGCCATAGGCTGGGCAAGGTGTTTTCCAATAAATTTTTAGCGAATAGGTTTAACTCAGAAACAGAGAAAACGTGACGTTCATTCGTTTGGGCCGGTATGTCTTTGAAACTGGTGTTTTTAATCATGCAGGCATAATACCTGCCAGAGCATAAATTAGCGCGTCATTTTTTTAACAAACACAACCACAAATAATGCCAACGTAAAGCTGCCGAGAAATGCTTCGAGTGCTGCTAGGGCCCTTGCTATGCCTATTGGTGCAACATCTCCATAACCCAAGGTTGTGAATGTGACAACGCTAAAGTAGAGCGCGCCAAAGAAGACCTTGATATTTTCCCATAGACTGACTTGAGCGTTAAAGGCAAGAGATTCCCCGCTAAATGATAGCCCTGAAAAAAAGTATAACGTAGCAAAAAATGTAATAAGGCTTACGGAAAATAGAATGACTCGAAGGGGCCGTTCCCCGTACCCGCAGAATATGTCCACTAATCTGGAAATGATACGTTTGAAAGACCATTTGGGTAGTTGTTTGCGGCGCATGATCATTTCTTTTTGGAAAAAATGACCTGCAAGTTCAAATAACCCTTGGTATTCCGCAATTTGTCGAAGGTGGCGATAGATCTCTTCAGCTTGTTGATAGAGGTCGATTCTATTTTCAATGCTTCTGGCTTTTTCCGCCTGTTTTTCTTGGGTGAGCTTTTTACCCCAATTGACGTGTTCTATCTTTGCCCCTTTAAGGTTGACCCCCAATAAGTTGCAGCCTTCTAAGTTGGCATAGTTTAAATTAGCCTTGGTCAGGTTTGCCTTCATTAATGAACTGCCGGAAAGGTCAATTTTGAATAAGTGAGCTTTCTCTAGGTTTGCGTGGTAAAGGTCGCAATCGGTGAGTTTGTAGCCTGTTCTCGTGAGCTTGTTGACTAAGTTGATACCGTGCAGGTCGCACTTTGAGAGTGAGAAATTTACCATTGGTGCCTGTGTCTCGGCCCTGAGTTCAAGCTGTGCCTTGATTCCCACGATGCGAGGGCGGGTGCCGTCTTGCCATACGTTATCTGGGATGATGTTGTGAACATTGGTCATGGAAATGAAGGCTCATTTTGGTTCGTGGTTGATCGCTCAGAGATTAGTTTAAGGGTAGCAGATGAGAAGATAGGTACGGGGTGTTTGGTTATCTTCTCTTAATTAGATAAAATGCGCTCTAATTGTGAGTTATCTGTTTTTGGGAAATGAAAGTATGAGCCGTTTTTGGAGTGATATTGTCCACAAGCTAACCCCTTATGTGCCAGGGGAACAGCCGAAAGTGTCTAATTTGATTAAGTTAAATACCAATGAGAACCCCTATGGGCCATCACCGAAAGTATTGGATGCGTTAAAAGCGCAAGCCAATGATGATTTACGGCTCTATCCTGACCCGAATGCGGATCAGCTTAAGGGAGCGATTGCTCAATACTTCTCTGTGTCACAGGATCAGGTTTTTGTCGGTAATGGTTCTGATGAGGTGCTGGCCCATGCATTTCAGGGGTTGTTGAAGCACTCCGAACCTCTGTTGTACCCCGATATCACCTACAGCTTCTACCCTGTGTATTGTGGTTTATATGATGTGCCTTTAAAAACAGTTCCACTTACGGAGTCCTTTGACATTAATGTTGATGATTTCGTGATGCCAAATGGTGGGATTATTTTCCCGAATCCCAACGCCCCTACAGGTAAAGTATTGGAGCTATCCAGTATTGAAACTCTGTTAAAGGCCAATGCTGAGACTGTGGTGGTGGTTGATGAGGCGTATATTGATTTTGGTGGTGAAAGTGCAATTGCTCTAGTGGATCAGTATCCCAACCTATTGGTTGTTCAGACATTTTCAAAATCAAGATCGTTGGCTGGTCTGAGGGTGGGCTTTGCTGTTGGCCACCCTGATTTGATTGAAGGTTTGGAGCGGGTGAAAAATAGCTTTAACTCTTATCCGTTGGATCGTTTTGCGATTAATGGTGCAGTAGCTGCACTAGAAGATGAGGCGTACTTTCAGCAAACATGTAGTGCCATCGTTGATACGAGAGAAAGTCTGGTGGACGAATTGGCTGCGCTGGGTTTTGATGTTCTGCCTTCTTCTGCAAATTTTGTTTTTGCTCGACACAAAAAATCAAACGCAGGGGGTATCGCTGCAAAACTACGAGAGAAAGCAATTATCGTTAGACACTTTAAGCAAGGACGTATTGAGAATTTTCTGCGGATTACGATTGGTACAAAGGAGGAGTGTGAGGCGCTTGTTGAGGCTTTGAAGGGCATTTTGGAATAACAGGTTTATGAGGGGACGTAAAGTCCCTCTGATTGTAGCGGCTCGGGCTTGATCTAACATTTTAAATTGCAGGTTTAGACCAACTTAGACAGATCTAGAGGCAGTAGCGTTATATTGCTGTCATTTGGGACTTCGGCCTTAGTAGTGTTTTCTTTCACAAAGAGATAAGAGTTGGTTGTGGAAGAAAATAGGTGAATTCGCAATATAGCGGGCATTAGCGCCAATTATCAGAGGTGGCTCCCTTTGTTTCATGAGGTTCTAAATGTTAGGGCTTGGCCATTACCAACAAGACAAACCATACTGAAAATACCGAAGCATCTTCCATTACGCTTTCGTTAAAATATACAAACTCACTGCACGAACAGTGATGGGCGAAGACCAAGACAGCGCATGATTAATAACGTATATGAAAGATAAATATGATCTAGTTAAAAACACTACGGTCCAAAATCCCTTCTTCAATAAGTTGATTTAAAATTGCAGCACTCTTCTCCCGGAAGAAACTCCGTAGCAGTCGAATAGCGGGGGTAATTGATTGCCTGCTTGGGCATATGATCCATAACTCAGTCACTCTTGGTTTGAATTCGGGCATCACGTTAACCACCTTTCCAGATAATAAATCAGCGGACATATCCAGGCATGATTTAACAGCTAGCCCTTTACCGGCAACACACC
>CAJXXT010000047.1 GCA_913063495.1 uncultured Gammaproteobacteria bacterium
AAGTCATATCGTAACCCGGATGCGACGGCGACATTTTTGATGCCTTCTATCTTACGAACTTTTCGATATAACGACGTTGTTTGTGAATGATCTGTAATAAGGTTTTCACAAATCGTTGGGTAGACACAGGAAAGCTTACGGCAGTGAGATTGGATTGTATCGTCCTTACAATTAAGGTGATACATATTGGCTGTGGGGCCACCTAAATCTGAAATAGTCCCGGTGAAACCTGGGGTTTTGTCGCGTATTGCTTCAACTTCTCGTAACACCGATTCTTGTGAGCGGCTTTGAATAACACGCCCTTCGTGTTCTGTGATTGAGCAGAAGGTACAGCCGCCAAAGCAGCCTCGCATGATATTGATTGAAAAACGAATCATATCAAAGGCAGGTATTTTAGCTTTTTTATATTTTGGATGAGGGCGACGTTGATAGTCAAAATCAAAGACACCATCAATTTCATCTGTTTCTAATGGAATTGGCGGCGGGTTTACCCAGATCTCTTTTGTGCCATGTTTTTGTATTAACGTTCGGGCATTGTTAGGGTTAGATTCTAAGTGTAAGACGCGTGACGCATGAGCGTATAAAATAGGATCTTTGCTAACTTTCTCAAATGAGGGGAGACGAATATAGGTAGTCGCAGGATCTAATTTTTCCCTGCCTTGTAAAGGCATGGGAATGATTCGAACCGGTTTCGGGCTGTCGTCTTCGTCTGCTTTATTCTTTTTTTCACACTGAGCGCTATCAGCACTGTTGGTCATATCGTAAGGGTTGGGGAATTGATCGATATTTCCTGGCCAATCAATACGAGAGGAGTCGATTTCAACCCAACCCGATGGTGGTGCATCACGGAGGATGGTGGTGCCGCGAATATTCGTAAGGTCTTTAATGTTTTTGCCAATAGACATCTCGTTGGCAAGTTCTGCAATGGCTCTTTCGGCATTGCCGTACAGTAAAATATCCGCGCCAGAATCAATTAATGCTGAGCGCCGAACTTGATCACTCCAGTAATCGTATTGAGCTATTCGACGGAGGCTGGCTTCAATGCCACCAATAACAATGGGTGTGCTTTTGTATGCTTCACGACAACGCTGGCTGTACACAATGACGGCACGGTCTGGGCGCTTTCCACCCTCACCATGCGGGGTGTAGTAATCGTCATGGCGCATGCGCAAATCCGCCGTATAACGATTGATCATCGAGTCCATATTACCTGCGGTAACCCCGAAAAATAAATTGGGTTCACCTAGCGCCATAAAATCGTTTGTGTCCCGCCAATTAGGCTGATCAATAATGCCGACACGAAACCCTTGGGATTCCAAAAAACGCCCCATCACGGCCATGCCAAAACTTGGGTGATCCACGTATGCATCACCAGTGACAATGATGACGTCACAGCTGTCCCAGCCTAATTCATCCATCTCTTTTCTGGATGTCGGAAGGAAGTTCGACGTGCCGTAGCATTCCGCCCAATACTTTGGGTAGGAAAATAATTTAGGTGCAGTGATTTTCATAAAAAGCTGTTCGTGAGGACAGTTGAACGTCGTTGTGAAGGCCGTTAATGGCGGCAGTTATCGCAATGGGTTACTAAATAGAGCGCTAAGTGAGCTATTTTCTCAGATTTAACGGTGTGTAACTAGTGTTTTATCTCCCCGAAAAGGATGTGGGATAAAACTTGACTGGAAACTATTCAATATGAGCTTTTTGTGCTCTAGGTCATGAGTTAACTAAGGTAAAACAGTGACTTAGCACGCAAATACTTTACAATGATGGCCCCTTTCGATGTTGATCAGTTGTTGTTTGTGGAATGAACATGATTTTACCTCCTTGCGCTTTAAACACTATGTTGCGAGTTATAGCATTTACCCTTACAAGTTTCCTTAGTTGGGCGAGTGTTGTTCAAGCTTCGGGTTCTGATGCTTTGTATCAAATGGACTTAGAGCAGTTGATGGATCTCCCCGTCACTTCTGTGAACAAACGACCTTCCTCTCTGGCGGAATCCGCTGCGGCGGTGTACGTCATTACTAATGAGGATATCCGCCGCTCTGGAGCGGTATCGCTTCCTGATGTGTTTGCTCTGGCCCCGGGTGTTGATGTCATAAAAACAAACGCTTCGACATGGGGTGTTGGTATTCGTGGTTTTAATGGCCAGTATTCCAACAAATTGCTGGTGTTAGTGGATGGTCGAAGTATCTACAGCGTGTTGGGTGGCTCGGTATTTTGGGATATAGCCATGCCGCTCTTGAATGATATTGAGCGAATTGAGGTTATTCGTGGCCCTGGTGCAAGCCTATGGGGTTCTAATGCCGTTAACGGCGTGATTAGCATTATTACTAAATCAGCCGCCAATACTCAGGGGCAGCATGTTGTATTGGGCGTGGGGAATGAAGATAAATCTTATAGCCGATTGAGAACAGGTGGCACTGTTGGCGGAGCAGGTGGTGATGTACATTATCGTTTGTACGGACAAACACTTGATCGTGATAGCAGTGTTAATGATGAGACGGGTCAGGATGCTGATGATGCCTATAAAGCGATGCAGCTTGGTGCTCGGTTGGATTGGGCGGTGGGGGCGCAGGGAAATATGTCTGTGCAAAGTGAATGGTATCACTTGGATAAGCATTACAACCCATTGATCGACGAGTTAATTGCAAGTGATGCACCAGACGGCGATTTTGAAGAACATATTTATGGCGGCCATGTGATGGCTCATTGGACACAAAAAAAGTCTGATGATCAGCAATACGATATACAGTTTTCTATTGATCAAATGAATCGAGATGAAAGTTTATTTGAAGTGACGGTGTTAAATGTTGATTTTGATTTTCAACACAGTTTAGCGATAACGGAAACGCAGCAGCTTACCTGGGGTGTGAGTTATCGGTACAGTATGGATGATTTTAAAGGGCGTTATTTTGTATCGATGGAAGATGATGCAAAGGACTATGATCGAACCACTGCATTTGTTCAAGATGAGGTTGCTTTGACGGATGATTGGGCTGTGGTGTTAGGTATTAAGCTGGAAGAAACGGAATTTGCGCCGTTTGATACGCAGCCTACGTTACGCGTTCTGTGGACGCCTACATCTGATTTTACTGCATGGGCTGCGGTGTCAAAAGCGAATAGGACGCCGAATAGGGTTGGTAAAGGAGTTGTTTTGGAATTTGGTAGTGATGATGAAAGACCTGGATTAAATCGTTTTGTTCTGGGTGACAAGGATTTTGTGTCAGAAACCTTATATGCCTATGAGCTAGGTGTTCGCTCCCAGATCTCTCCAAGTGTGTTTGTGGATTTTAGTGGGTTTTATTTTGAGTATAAAGATTTACGTACCTTTGATATAAACTTTTTTGATCCAGCGTTGGGCGGGTCAGGGTACACTTATAATAACGACGCAACGGGTTACTCGTCCGGTGGAGAGGCTGTTGTTGAATGGAAGGTATTGCGAAACCTCAATGTAAATGTTCAATATAGTTATATTAATGTGAGTGTCTCCCCTGACGCTGATGTAATTGGGGGGGCTGGCGTTATCGTTTTCGAAGAACAAGAAGTCAACAATATTGCCGCATTACGTTGCGAATATACCTTTGACGGAGGTGTAGAGTTTGATGTTGGTGTTAACTATCGTGATGGTATGGATTTGGATAACGTAAAGTCGCAGACTGATTTTGATATGCGCCTTGCGTGGCGTTACTCGCAGCAGCTCGCATTTTCGTTGATTGGTAAAAATATCGGTGGCAGTAAACGTGTAGAGTTTACCGATACGTTGCTGGCACCAGAACATAGCCAAATTGAACCTAGCGCTGCGTTGCAAGTGGATATGCACTTCTAGTTATTATGATTTTACAAAAAAGCCCGGGTTCAATATAGGTACTATTGATCCCGGGCTTTTTTGTGCGTTGCTTGTCTAGCGCTATGCTAATTACAACGTCTTACTTGCATGTATTATGCGTGCTTTTTTAACCCTTCAATTTTATCAATATAAGACTGCATGGCTTGGTCGTTGCTTTGGCCTTTTAGCTTTGCCCATGCATCATATTTTGCACGAGCGATAAAGTTAGTCATTCCAGGACGCTTACCTTGCACATCACCAGTACTGCCTTGTTTAAATAATCCGTACATCTCAAGTTTTAAGTCGTTTGATGGCTTAAAAGAATCACCTTCAACGGTTTGTACGTAGTTGACGGCGGCTTCGAATTGGCTTTTTAAATCAGACATGATATTTCCTGTAATCAGTTGTGGGCTGTTGCTAGTGTAGGCATCCTACGATGTTGCCAGCATTCTAGCAAATCCCCAGGCAAGGGAAAATGACCCTTTTGACGTGAATGTTGGCTGAAATGATCATTGGCGTTATCCTGCTAAAATGAAAGACTAATCATAACCAAATAGGGAGACCGGGAATGGAATTTACATTTAGCACAACACAGCAAATCATATGTGAGGCGGGAGCTTGTGTCCGGCTTGGCCAAATATGCCAAGATTTAGGCATTTCACACCTTCTAATCGTAACAGACCCCGGTATTGTGCAGCTTGGGTTGCTTGACGTGGCCTTATCTAGCCTGGATGCACAGAATATGTCTTATAGCGTCTACTCTGATGTGGTTGCAGATCCACCGGAGTCTAAAATAGAAGAGGCCTTAGCGCTTGCCAATGAGAATGCTGTTGATGGAGTGATGGGCTTTGGTGGGGGTAGCTCCATGGATGTTGCAAAGTTAGTGGCACTGTTGGTGAACTCCGAACAAACATTATCGGATGTCTATGGTGTGGGAAATGCTAAAGGTAAACGACTGCCTCTCGTGCAAGTTCCTACAACCGCAGGCACTGGTTCAGAAGTGACCCCAGTTGCGATCGTTACAACGGGAGAAACAACTAAGCAGGGTGTTGTTTCTCCTATTTTATTGCCTGATATTGCATTGTTAGATGCGAATCTTACGCTGGGACTGCCCGCATCGGTAACGGCTGCAACCGGTATTGATGCAATGGTTCATGCAATAGAAGCCTATACCAGTAAAAATAAGAAAAACCCTTATTCCGATATGTTGGCAAAGGAAGCGTTAAGTCGGTTGTCCAAACATATTGTTACGGCGACTCTTGATGGTGGTAATGTATTGGCGCGCTCAGAGATGTTGTATGGTGCGATGTTGGCGGGTCAGGCATTTGCGAATGCCCCGGTAGCGGCTGTGCACGCGTTGGCGTACCCTTTGGGTGGGCATTTTCATATATCTCATGGTTTGAGTAATTCGTTAGTTTTACCCCATGTGTTACGTTTTAATTGTGAAAGTGCATCGGTGTTGTACGATGAGCTAGCGGTTGTTTTACAAGCGTCTTCTGACAGTGTATCTGGCTCAGAAGGTTTGATTGAAGCGATGGATACATTGATTAAACAGGTGAACTTACCCACACAATTGCGTGAATTTGGTGTTAAAGAAGAGCAGCTGCCAATGTTAGCGAAAGATGCCATGTTGCAGGAGCGACTGTTGATGAATAACCCGAAAGAAATGACCTACGATGATGCCCTTGCAATATATCAAGCAGCCTTTTGATCCCGCTGTATTTTCTAGGATAAATGATGAAAGCAGAAAAGAAAATTAGTCAACGCGCTGATTATGGTTATCACATGCCCATTAATACCCGCTGGAGTGATAACGATTTATACGGTCATGTAAATAACGTGATGTATTATTCCTACTTCGACAGCGTCGCGAACACCTACCTTATTCAAGAGGGTGGATTGGATATTCATGGTGGAAGCATTGTGGGATATGTGGTGAATTCGGGCTGCAATTATTTTTCGCCAATCGCCTTTCCGGAAACCCTAGTGGGAGGTTTGCGTGTAAATAAGTTGGGTAATTCGTCAGTGGAATACGGATTGGCCATTTTTAAAGAAGGCTCCGATACTGCGGTTGCAGAGGGGCATTTTGTACATGTATTTGTCGATAGAGAAACGGATCGTTCTGTTGCGATTCCCGAGCAGCTTAGAGGCGCTCTTGAAAAGCTGTTAGTGGTCGAGGGTAATCGCTGATGGGTGGTGCATTAAAGACGTTAAAATATACGCCAGGCCATTTAGTGTTTGTATATAATGCAGACAGTGGAATGTTGAATTTAGTGAAGGATATTGCACATAAGTTACTGTCCCCTGCAACGTATCCTTGTAGCTTATGCGACTTAACTTACTCAGCGTTCGGTGAGAGAAAATCCTGGGTGCGTTTTCGCAAGGCATTGCCAGTATCTCAAGAGTATTTGCATATTGATGAGTTTGTATCGCAGTACAGGGGGGCTTTGAGTGTTGCTCAATTAGGTACTACTCAATACCCTGCTGTTTTCAGGTTTCATGATAGCGTAGAGTCAGAAGGTAGCGCACTGGAGCTGGTTGCAACAAAGCAACAAATAGATGCCTGCGAGTCGCAAAAAGCACTTAAATCGTTGGTTCGCTCGCTATTGCCGTAGTGCCGGATTTGGTGGTTGCTAGTGTTTCTGAAGGGTGTTGATAAAGCTCTTCAACGGCATAAGGTGACGCACCTTGAAATGAGGCTCTTCCTTGAGTGACGGTGTAACTTTTCAGTTTTTCACTAATGGAGTCAATCGTTGCGGGCTCAGTGGCGGTAACGTGTGAATCAGCACAGGTCTCTTTGTTGTTTCTATTTTTAAACCAGCGGTATTTAAGCAAACGCATGTATTGATATTTCCGTTGGTTTTGAATGGGGCGATTCTTAGGCGATAACGTTATAAGTCTAACTTATGTGTCTATTAGCTTCCACTTCTTCTACGCTTTAATTGAAGGGATTTTACATTCTGTTAATGCCGTCACTTTGTTAAAGTAATTGCATTAGATAAATTATAAAAAACTAAATAACTTAGGGTTCCTTTTGCACAATCCATTACTTGCTCCGGCAGCATTCTTGCTACAACAACATCCTCAAGGTTTGTCAGAATTTGAGTTAATCAAACTATTGCAGGATCGTTGTGATTTTATTCCTGAGGCATTTTCTGGTGATGTACTGTCGTTGTTTCGCACGCATTTTTTACTATTTAATGCCCTTTATCAGTTACAGGTATCCTGGATTAATGAAGGCCTAGGATATGTAAATATAGATGCAATGAGTATTCAATATATCCCTAGTAGCTCACACACAGCATCTCAGGTCACGTTGCTTATGGCAGGGCAAAGTGGAGCGCTACGAGATTATTATCTTGATATGGATAACTTGACGGAGATGGAGCGTGGTGATGTAGAGACGTTGCTCAGTGGGTTTTGGGCGAAGTACATAGCCAGTGATGCACGGGTCGGTGCACTTGCCGTTTTAGAGTTACAGGATCCAGTAACAATGTCAGATATTAAGCTGGCGTATCGTCGAAAAGCAATGCGGTTACACCCAGACAGGGGGGGAGATGTTGCAGCATTACAGGAGGTGAATGCTGCCATGGAACAGCTGAAAACCTACTATTTCGAAAAATAGGTGAGCTGAAGTCGTACGTTAGGTCGAAGGGGGTGGTTGCCGTCTAAACGAAAGGTATGCCTGCTCTAGAATTATCTTTCACCTATTGTTTTCGGTGGTAAATCGTTTTATAGATACTATTCTTATAGGAACATTCTTATAGAAACACTCTCGTAGCTAATGTCCTTGTAGGGATAGTTTTTGCGTTAATGCTATGTGTTCTTGTTGCTGATAGGGGTAAGCAATCTTTCTGATGTTGGTTAGTACGTTAAAGTCACACACAAAATACACTCGCTGTCTAAGCATAATATTTGCTTTGTGGTTTTGCTGTGGTTGGGTGATGGCGGGTCAGGTAGCTGAAGGAGGCTCTAATGTGCAGGTTATACCTGCAATCTCTCAATACAAAATTGGTCGGCATCTTCAATATATTGAAGACCCTCATCAAACGCTTACTTTAGATGATTTTGTAGGAGAGCATCGACAACCGATGCGATGGAATTTGTCTGAGGAGGACGTGCCAAACTTTGGTTACACTCGTGCTACTTATTGGTTTCACTTTTCTTTATTGGGGGTGAACGAGGGGAGTGCCTCTTGGTTGTTGGCTTTGTCTTATTCATTGTTAGATCAAGTGACGGTTTATTTTGTTGAAGATGAGCATGTTGTTCGCAGCTATGAGACCGGAGATATTTATGCATTTAATTCACGCCCCATAGAACATCGGCATTTCTTGTTTCCAGTGCCAAGTGGGGATACGGATTCTCTTGAAGTTTACTTCCGAATTCAGACTGACGGAACCTTAGAGTTACCGTTAACGTTGTGGGAAGAGAGATCGTTTTGGGAGCAAGAACAAAAAATCCTATTGGTGAAAGGGGTGTATTTTGGCATCATTTTTATCATGGTGATTTATAACTTGTTCATCTATTTCTCGGTTCGAGAAAGTAGCTATTTATATTACGTGTGTTATGCAGGTTTTTTGATTTTATTTCAAACAGGGATTGATGGTGTTGCTTTTCAATTGTTTTGGCCCGGAAATCCTGGTTTTCATGGTATGGGGTTTGTGATTTTTAGTGCATTTACACTGACATTTTTGTGCCTCTTTTCGAATTCTTTTTTGAAGTTACCAAAGCACAATCCTCGATTATCCAATGCATTGTTGTTAGGTGCCTTGTCGACAACAATGGCTGGGGTTGTTGCGGTTTTCTTGCCTTACGCTTATTCCATGCGGTTAGTCGTGGCATTGTCATTGCCTATTTGTATTGGGTGTTTTTCGGTCGGGCTTTATACATGGTTTAAAGGGGCCCTGACTGCACGCTATTTTATTACCGCATGGAGCGCATTTTTAATAGGTATTTTGTTGATATCCCTTAGCAAACTTGGATTGATTCCCATTAACTTTATCACTACCAATGCATTGCAAATTGGTTCTGCGTTAGAAGTGGTTTTATTTTCATTGGCATTGGCAGATCGTATAAATGCCGATAAAAAGGATAAATTGGTGGCGAAGCAGCAGGCTATCAATAGTTTAAAGCGATTTAAGTCGTTATATGACAATGCAATTGAAGGTATATTTCAGTGTACATTGGAGGGGCGTTTTATTAGCGCCAATCCTGCAATGGCCACGTTTATGGGGTATGAAACACCGGAAATGTTTATTGATATGGCTGATGATAAGGGGTCTCAAGTATTTTTGGATGTAGAGCAATACCACGAATTTCGAAAAGCAGTATTAGAACATGGACAAGTATTGAATTATGAAGCCCATGGCATGAAAAAAGATGGCGGTCATTTTTGGTGTGCCGTATCAGCAAAGCTGGTAAATCAGTCATTGGCAGATGGCGTTGAGTTGGAAGTCAATGCGGAACTGAAAAACAGTACTGAACTGAGGGATAACTCGCTTATTGAAGGTTTTGTTGTAGATATTACCGCTAGAAAGAAAAGTGAAGAGCAGCTTAATTTTCTAGCAAGACATGACCCATTGACGGGCTTGGTAAACCGTCGCGAGTTTGAGATTCGTTTGAATCGGGCGGTACAAAGTGCTCACCGGGATCATGTAACTCACACCATGCTGTACATGGATCTTGATCAATTTAAATTGGTGAACGATACCTGCGGTCATATTGCTGGTGATGAGCTGCTGCGCCAAGTAACGTTGCAGATACAGACCCACATGCGCGGAGGGGATACGCTTGCGCGACTGGGAGGGGATGAGTTTGGTGTGTTGCTTGAGAACTGTGTTGGGGAAAATGCCACCAAGGTTGCTCATAAGCTTCGAACGGCTATTCAAGAGTTTCGTTTTTCTTGGGAGAACAAAATATTTACATTAGGCGTTAGTATCGGACTAGTACCAATTACTGACGATACAGAATCCGTTAAATCAGTTATGAGTTTGGCGGACGCAGCCTGTTATGCAGCTAAGGACGCAGGGCGTAATCGTGTGCACGAATATGTGCCTGGTGATATTGATTTGGCATTAAAGCAAGGGGAGATGCAATGGGCATCACGTATTACTCAAGCTCTGGAGGAGGGAGGGCTGGTATTGTATAAACAGACCATAGCCCCAATATTGGATAGCATTGGTGGTGAGCACATGGAGATCCTTGTGCGGTTGCAAAGTGAAGATGGCATTGTAGCACCTGGGGCATTTCTTCCGGCGGCGGAACGGTATAACTTGATGCCATCGGTAGATCGATGGGTAGTTAAGAATGTATTTATGTGGTTGGAAGATGAGCCTGAGCAGCTCACGAATTTGTCGATGTGTTCTATTAATTTGTCTGGGTTGAGTATTGGTGATGATGAGTTTTCAGTATTTTTAGCGGAGCTTTTTGATTGTTATAATGTTCCCCCAGAAAAAATATGTTTTGAAATTACTGAAACTATAGCAGTTACCAATTTAACGAAAGCTATCGAATTTATGAATCGATTTAGAGCGCTAGGTTGCCGATTTTCATTGGATGATTTTGGGAGCGGGTTTTCATCTTATGGCTATCTAAAAAATCTACCAGTTGACTACCTGAAAATAGACGGTTGTTTTGTTAAAGATATTGTTGACGATGAAATTGATTATGCCATGGTGGAATCAATAAATCGTATCGGTCATGTAATGGGTAAAAAGACCATTGCTGAGTTTGTCGAAAATGCGGAGATATTAGCGTGTTTAAAAACCTTAGGCGTGGATTACGCCCAAGGTTATGAGATTGCTAAACCTGTCCCTGTTATTTCTCAAGATCATCCATAACTGCTTTTAGAAAACGAGCAGCTTCGCCTCCGGTCACGGCTCGGTGATCAAAACTAAATGATAGAGGTATGATGGGGTGTATCGTGATATCACCCTGATAAGGTACAACTTGGTCGTGTATTGTGCCTGCTCCTAAGATGGATACCATGGGTGGTACAACAACGGGGTTACCGTATTTTCCTGCAATAGTGCCGAAGTTTGATAAGGTGATTGTTGCACCCATCATTTCTTTGGGTGGGATTTTTCGTGATTTAACGGCGTCTCTTAATGCATCAAAACCTTGTTTAAGGTTAGTGTCGCTACGGTTGTTTATATCCCGTAGTACAGGCACAAAAAGGCCATCCTCTGTATCAACAGCAATACCAAGGTCGATATTATCAATGATACGAAATGATAAATTATCGCCATCAAACCAGGCGTTTAATTGAGGTTCTACTTTGCAGGCCTCTCCAATGGCTCGGATTAAGCGCATGGTGGGGTCTGTTTTTATCGCATGCTGACTGCCATACCATTTGTGGATGTCAGCGTCATCAAAGAGAGTAACTTTGACGACCTCTTGCGCTTTTGTCATGGCTTTTGCCATTACTCTACGTACACCCTTTAGAGGTTTTTCTTCCCCGAATTCTTGCGTTACTTGGTGGGCACGCTCCACGTCACCAATTGTAATGAGTTGATGTTGTCCGGTTCCTTTTAAACGATTAATATCAACGTTGAGGCGTTTAGCAAGGGCGCGTATAGCAGGCGTGGAAAACGAACGGTTGTGGGTTCCTCCTTGTGCGCTGCCAATAATAAATTGATCGACTTCCGCACCTTGGTTAGCGCTTTGGCTGGTTTTCTCGTTTGAGGCTTCAGTTGTTTTTGAGGTTGCCTCAACAATAACGCCAACTACCGTGCCGGAGTCTGCGTTGTCTTCTCCAGCATATTCCACCAAGGGCTCATTGGTATGAATAATGTCACCTTCGGCACCAAACAGCGCCGCAATTTTTCCCGCTTGAGGAGAAGGAACATCAACAATCGCTTTGGCTGTTTCAACCGATACAATAATCTGATCAACAACAACGATATCCCCAGGCGAAATATGCCACTCTACAATTTCTGCTTCCTGCAAGCCTTCGCCTAAGTCGGGCAATTTAAAGTACTTCATACAAACTCCAGCGTGCTTTTTGCGGCAGCAACAATGTCCTGAGTGCTTGGCATGTATAAGTTTTCATTTTTAAAATAGGGCATCGGAATGTCATACCCTGTTACGCGTTTCACTGGTGCTTGTAAATAGAGCAATCCTTGTTCAGCTAATTGGGCAGATATATCTGAGCTGACGCTGCAACTTCTTGCCGCTTCTTGTGCGATAACACAGCGGCCTGTTTTTTTCACAGAGCTTAATATCGTGTCGATATCCAGAGGGCTAATGGTTGCCACATCAATGACTTCTGCACGAATGCCTTGCTCACCCAAGACATTGGCGGCCTCTAAAGTTTCCTGAATCATAGCCCCCCAACTTACTAAGGTGACATCAGTTCCTTCCCGTAAGGTAAAGCAGGTGTCTAAGGGAAGGCCTTCACCGTTGTCCTTAAACTCTTGGCGATTAACACGATAAATACGTTTGGGCTCCAAAAATACGACGGGGTCAGGGTCTTGAATTGCGCTGAGTAATAAGCCATAAGCACGAGTGGGAGATGATGGGATGACAACACGTAAGCCAGGTATATGGGCGAAGATGGCCTCAGTACTTTCTGAATGGTGTTCGGGGGCATGAATGCCGCCACCATAAGGCGCGCGTAGTACCATAGGACAGTGGAGGCGGCCACGGGTTCTATTTCGTAAACGGGCCGCATGAGAGATCATATGTTCAAGCGCTGAATAGATAAAACCCATAAACTGAATTTCTGCAACGGGTTTTAATCCCTGACTAGCCATGCCAACACTGATACCAGCAATGAGTGATTCGGCAAGGGGGGTATCCATAACTCTGCGACAACCAAAGCGATCCTTTAGTCCTAGCGTTGCCCGAAAAACACCACCGTTGGTGGCAATATCTTCACCAAGAACCACGACGTTATTATCGGCAGCCATTGCGTGATGTAAAGCTAAATTAACCGCTTCTACCATAGTTACAATTTTAGTCGCGCTGATATCATCACTGTGGTCTGTATCTTGATTATTGGTTGAGAAATTTTCATTAATACCCATAGCATTACCCTCCAACATGTGATGCGTTGAGTGATTTGTCGACGAAGTGTTTTCGCTGAGCGTGTAAAGCATAAGGCAGCTCTTCATACAAATGGTCAAAACAATCTGCGGCATTACTAGGATCTGTTGCTAGATAAGCGGCAACTTCGCTTTCGATAAGCAGTCGGTGCTGTTCGATAAGGTGTTGTTCTTTTTCGGGTGACCAAAGTGAATGTTGAAATAAATAGTTCTGTAATCGTTTGATAGGATCTTTTTTCCATGCGGCATTCACTTCATCGGTTTTTCTATACCGTGTCGCATCATCTGCTGTTGTGTGGTCACAAAGGCGATAACTTTCTGCTTCAATTAATGTAGCCCCTTTACCTTGTCGTGCTTTTATTCGGGCTTCTTGCACAGCGTTGTACACTGCAATGATGTCGTTACCGTCAATGGTAATACCTTGGATCCCTGCCGCTGTAGATTTTTGTGCGATATGTTGTGTTTGTGTTTGCATCTTGCTGGGAGTCGAAATTGCCCATTGGTTGTTGTTTACTACTACCACCAATGGTAATTGCCAAACTCCCGCCAAATTAAGTGATTCGTAAAAGTCCCCGCGAGATGTCGCCCCCTCACCACAAGTCGCAACTACCGCACGTTTCTGCCCTTTGATTTTTATTGCGCTGGCGATACCGGCTGCATGGGTTATTTGGTTGGCAATAGGGATGCAGTTTGGTAAGTCTTGCTCAGCGAAAGGCGTCTCTTGAGGGCCGCTGCCGCGTTCGTCACCACCCCAATATCGTAGTTGTGACGCAAATGAGTAGCCTCGTAAATACTGTGCTCCTTGGTCACGATAATAGGCTGCCATAACATCAGTTTTATCCATGGCAAAACCAATACCTAAACTAATGGCCTCTTGGCCTAAGCATGATGCATAGGTTCCTAGCTGCCCTGTGCGTTGTAGCGCGATAGCTTTTTTATCATATTGACGAATAAGGACGAGGGTTTTATAAAATTCAATGAGTTTTTCATCAGTCGCCCATGCAGGCAACGCATTGGCAATATTGCCCTGCTCATCAATGTAATGGTATTTTGTGATAATGTTCATACAGTTTCCTTATAGACTTGTGGTCACGCTAAAAAGCGTTGGAAAGTTGCCATGTAATTTAGTTATATCGTTCGCTTGTGGCGAATAACTGGCAGTCTGTGCTGTTTTTTATTGTTAATGCTTTATGTTCAGTATGCCCTCCGCTAAATTATCCGCGATGATATGTGTGGATACATTATCCATTTTTGAACGTTCAAAAATACGTTGCAGTGTGTTTCCAATGTGTGTTGTTTTTTTTAAAATATCTTGTTGGCTAATGTGTAGAAGGCCTAGGGAGACTTGAATAAGGCCACCTGCATTGATGACGTAATCAGGTGCATAGAGAATACCTTTTTGGTGTAGCGCATCGCCGTGTCGTTGTTCTAACAATTGGTTGTTTGCAGAACCTGCGATAATGTCACAGGTTAAATGAGGAATAGTAATGTCATTAAGGATTGCACCCAGCCCACAAGGGGAAAATACATCACAAGGAACATGATAGATTTCCTCTGGTGCAACACTGGTGGCATTAAACCGTTGTTCGCATAATTGTTGTTTACGAATGTCGATATCAGAAACCGTGAGCGTCGCTCCGGCTTTATGTAATAACTCCGCTAAAGCAAAACCTACATTGCCTAATCCTTGGATAGCGATGTGAATCCCCGCTAGTGTGTTCTTACTGCGTTGATGAAGTAGAGCGGCCTTTATGCCACAGAAAACACCGAGAGCTGTGATAGGTGATGGGTCGAACCCGTCATCAGTACAGCCAGAAACATATTGAGTTGCCAAGTGAACTTGATCCATATCGGAAAGCATGGTGCCACTATCAACAGCCGTAATATAACGACCACCTAAACTATCGACAAATTTACCGAAGGATTGATATAACGCGTTGCGGTTGTTAATCGTTGGTGGTTTGATAATGACGGCTTTCCCGCCACCTTGAGGTACATCAGCAAGGGCTGCTTTGTAACTCATGCCCTTCGCTAAACGAACAACATCGTTAATTGCGTCATCATCTGAAGCGTACTCTACACACCGACAACCACCGAGGGCTGGCCCACGAGTTGTGCTATGGATAGCAATAATGGATTGCAGTTGAGTGGACTCATCTACATGAAAATGCAGCTCGCTGAGATTCGCGTGCTCGAATTTTTCGAACATATCAAGATCCTCTAAACGTTTGAGATCGGGTGAGATCGGGTAAACGTTAAAGTGGGTGGCACCGCTTTTGGCAGTTATCACCGGTTGAATGGGTCGGTAAACCTTTCTAAATACTACCTCATGGACAGGGGGCTTATCCACTAAATGATATAGGTGGAGGAGATGTTTCGTTAAACGACTGTTTGACACGCCTGTAACGTACGGTGTACTCTTTGGTTAAATATACAGTGTACGTTACGGGTGTGTTATGAGTGATTTTAAACAAATTGGTGCAGATCTCCTGGCCTCTGAGAATAGTGGCTTACCGTTAGATGAGTCTATTAAGCGTAATAAGGTTCAGACATTTTTTGCTTGGATGAGCTATCCATTGGTTATCGTGCTTGGAATGGGTTTCGCTTTTTGGATGGCAGATTCGCTGCCTGATTTGCTTGCTGCACCTTTAGGCAATAATATTTTTGACGTTTCAGTCCTTGGGTATCAGATAACGCTTTATGAGTTAGAACTTCATAAATACCTTATGTATTTGATGCCAGTGGTGTTATCTGCATTGTGGGTATATAGCATGGAACGTTTTCAATACTTTTCAAAAGAATGGCACCCAGAATGGAAGCAGCATATTTTCAGCGACGTTGGCCTGTTTATTCTTAATAATGTGATTTTGAGGGCAGAGATTTTTGTGGCAATGGCGATGGCGGCCAGTGCAGGAGTATTATCTAGCTGGGTGGGGATTGATTTGTGGCCTACGCAGTGGCCTTTGGTATTTCAGGTGATTTTGTTTTTAGTTATTGCAGAATTTATGACGTACTGGTTGCATCGTTTTGAACATGAAAAATTGTGGTTGTGGCGTATTCACAGTGTTCATCATAATCCTAATAAACTGTATTGGTTTAACGCCACACGTTTTCATTATATTGATCTAATTGCGATTCCTGTGTTATCCAATGTACCTGCAATTGCCATGGGGGCTGACCCTGTCGTTATTTATTTAGCAACAACGTTTAGTGTTATGCATGGTATGTGGCAACATGGCAATGTGGATGTGAAGTTTGGCTGGTTAAATTACGTGGTTTCTTCTCCTGAACTGCATCGATGGCATCATATGAAAGATACATCGCTGGCTAATCATAACTACGGTAGCAACTTAATTATTTGGGATTTGGTGTTTGGTACCTGGTTTTTACCTAAAGAAAAAGTAAGCCCGCTGCATGTCGGGGTTGTTGATTTAGAGGGTGACGGAGTGATAAAACAATTGTTGTTACCGATTACAATGAAAGTGGATGGTTGATTGTTATGCCAAAGGCATTGCTAGACAGTAAAGCGACAAGAACACGTAGGCCTCGCGGATCCCTCAGTAAAGAGGTGATCGTTGATGCTGCCAAGGTACTGTTACATGAGCAGGGCATTGAGGCGTTGAGTATTCGAAAAATTGCCAACGTATTGGATGCAGGCCCAATGTCAATTTATAACCACTTTGCAACGAAGCACGATATTGTTTTTGCATTAGTGGAGGATTTTGTGGCGCGGGCCCATCAAAAAGAACACTCTATAATTGATTGGCAAGAGTGGTTACACATTACGTTCGTAGATGTTTTTACAGCATTCACGAACGAACCAGAATATTTAATGTTGATGATTAGCTCGCATAATATAGGCATTGCTTCGAAAAAAGTATTTGATGATGCGCTTGTTTGTTTAATGGGTGCGGGTTTTTCTTCCGAGAATGCGGCGATTACCTTTCATAAGTTATTAAGTTTTACCTTAGGTGCTGCAATGATGAGGGTGAATTTGAATCAGGCTACAAATGACAGTGAGTCCGCTGTTCATGATGTGATGACTGGCAGCCAATTTGAACCATCGTTGAGGGAAATTATTGTAGGGTTGAGGTGATGTGGTTACCTAGTGATAAGGCGGCTCTGGTGTATCAACAGTACTCATGTTCATTTTTCGTCATCCTCTACAAACATAGCGCTAATCTCAGCATAACTAACAGCATCATCAGAGAAATTAAATGTACCTTTCTCTAGCATTTCATTGGCCGCTCGTAGAAACGCACCTAATGCTGCACGGCTTAGCGAACTACCTACACTGATGCGCTTAACACCGATTTCTGTCAGTTCATCTACGCTCAGTTTTACACCTTGCAGTCCCATCACTACATTTACAGGCCGATCCACTGAATGAACGATGGCAGCAATGTCATCCTTGCTTGTAACCCCTGGCGCATATAAAACGTCGGCCCCGGCTTCTTGATAGGCCTGCAAACGCTTAATAGTGTCTTTAAGGTCTGGTCTTCCCACTAAATAGTTCTCAGTACGCCCCGTGAGCACAAAAGGATGTGCAAATGAACGTTTTGCTTCCGCTGCTGCTCGTATACGATCCACGGCGAGTTCAAATTCATAAATGGGATTGTCTTGCTGGTTTGTGGCATCTTCAATCGACGCGCCCACCAAACCAACTTTTGAGGAAAATTGGATAGTTTCCGCAACCGTTTCTGGTGAATCACCAAAACCGTTTTCCAAATCAGCGCTTACGGGTAGATTAGTTGCCTCTACAATGTCTTTTACGTGTGACATCATGGTTTCGCGATCGATCGTATTATCGCGCTGTCCTATTGAAAACGCATAACCTGCACTGGTAGTTGCTAGCGCTCTATAACCAAGTTGAGCAAGCAGTCGCGCAGTACCTATATCCCAAGGGTTAGGGATAATAAAGGCTTTGGCCTCATGATGCATCGACAGAAATATCTCAGCCTTTTCTGCTTGTGACAATTTGAGTGGAAGCGGCTCAGAGTCTAATTCACTAATATTCTTATTCATCGGGGAACTTTCCAATTAATTGACTTATTCATTCAGCTAACCGTGCTAGGTTGCTTGCATTTTGCCTGGCCGGTCTCCATAAAGTGCATTATAGTCCTATGTTAATTGCGAACTAAATAGTAATAAATGCATAACACTTATGCGTTTTCTGCAAAAATTAGATTTGAGAATAAATGAATATTGAAGCACTACAAATATTTGTCGAAGTAATGCGACGCGGTGACTACTCTTCTGTAGCTAAGGATCGAAACCTTTCCCCCTCATCAATATCTCGCACCATTGCTTCACTCGAAAAACAACTAGGTGTTCGACTATTTCAACGTACAACGCGAAGTTTATCCCCAACAGAGGCAGGAAAGCTCTACTTTAAACGTGTAGAGCCTGTCGTTGAAGAGCTAGAGTATGCTCGTCTAGCGGTTATAGATTCAAACACAAACCTGAGTGGTACCTTACGTATAACGGCATCCCCCTCGCTAGGTGCTACCTGTATATCACCTCTGCTGACAGAGTTTACCCAGCTTCACCCAGACCTGACCGTTGACCTACGCCTTACTGACATTGTGTTGGATCCAGTGAGCGAGAACATTGATGTCGCTATTCGGCAAGGGCCTTTAGCAGACTCAACACTCGTTGCTGAACGACTAATGCAGACGGTCTATAGTGTTTGCGCCAGCCCTGAGTATTTAGAAAAAAATGGAGAGCTCCAACAGCCCAGCGATATAGCACATTATAAATGTTTAACTTTTCCTCTTCCCGGTTTTAGGTCGATTTGGAAGTTCCGATTAAAGAACAACCCACAACGGGTTGAACAAGTTAACATTAAAAGCAGGCTGACTGTAAACCTGGGCCTAGTACTTAAAAAATGTGCTATTGATGGCGCCGGTTTGGCTTTACTTTCCGACTGGTTGATAGGGAGTTCATTTGAAGATGGCGAGCTAGTTAATGTGTTCCCAGAGCACCAAGTGACGGCCACAGAATTTGAGACCATGGCCTGGATTGTTTACCCGTCGCGTACCTATATTCCCGAAAAAGTTCGTGTATTTACCACCTTTCTTAAGGGCCGATTGAAGCATCTTTAATCATTGCGTATGTTAAGGTGGCATGAGTAGTCCAAAATCACATGTCGTAGGACATATTCAAATAATACGTTCGACCAGGCCAGGGGTGATTGACATAACTGATTTCATTGGTCAGATTGTCAACACCTAGGCTGACTTTGGTATTATTGTTTATCGCATATGCGGTTTTTAAACCTAGGCGAGTATATGCATCCTGTGCGCCGTAAACGTTATCCTCTTTATCTTTATTATCCAAACTTCCAAAGCTATTGCTGGCATATTGTATGCTGCCGCCCACATCCCATTGTGTATTTATATGGTAAGTCGTAAGCAAGTTGCTGCGCCAGTGTGGCGTTCGGGGGAATTGATTATCTTCCAATGCTGGGTCAGGCTCGTTTTTGGTGATTTCTGAATCGACATAGGTAAGGTTAAATCGCATATCGAGTTGAGGGTTAAATACACCCATGATGTTAGCGATAAACTCAATTCCTGATGTTTGTACTTCATCAACGGGGACAAATGTTCTTACGCTTGTAGTAGGGTCAGTAATGTTGTCTGTTTGAGACTCAATGACATTTTTGACTGTTTCTTGGAAGATATTGATTCGTAAATAGCCACCTTCAATTAACTTGTCAAACATAAGGTTGTGGTGAAGTCCGTTTTCGGGTTTTAGTTCTGGGTTGGCTATGGATGCAGAATTGTATTTTTCATATTGGCTAAAAAGCTCCTCTACAATGGGGAAGCGGTAAGCCCTTGCGATAGAGTACCGAATTAACCAATCATTCGTCGGTTGATAACCAACAGAGAATTTGGGGGAAGCTTTGGTGGTTGAATTACTTGGGATTGACGTTAATTCGAATTCTGGAGTTGTCGTGTCATTTTCGTCGTAATATCCGCCGTAGCTTTTAAAGTGTTCGTAACGTAAACCAAAGGCCATATCCCATTGGGTATTGATATCCCAATTCAGCTGCGAGTAGATGGCGCTAATTGCAGTTTTTCCGCCGGAAAGGTTGTCAATATCCCCCTTTGCTCCTGATGCATAGTCTGGTGAATCGTAACCGATGTTGTTCAGTTCGTAGGTTTCATGACGCACCCCTGCAATCAATTGCACCCCAGTTGCACCGATGTTGTCGCTGGTCAGCTTTGCTTCGGCAGTTTTCCAGCCACTATCTTTATACTCCTCAACCTCTCCTGCTGATGTGTAGTCAGGGTCACTTGGGTTGGCGGCAGAAGAGCGTTCTTCATCGTGTAATATATCAAAACGGTTGATTGTAAATTCTAATTGAGAGTTTTCGGAGATTTCCCCTTTGATACGAAGGCCGATCGAGAGACTTTCACGATCAGCTTCGCTCACATTCAGCTGTTTTGGCGATAGGAAAAAGTTTTGACCATTTTGTTCTACGTTTGTAGCAGACCATACGGTGTTTCCAGCTTCGTCTTTTAGGTAGCTATTGGCTGAGTCCCTTGATGAACTTCGGTCTTCATAGGCGATATTGAGTAAGGTTGACCAATTACCAAAATCATAACCTAGTTTAAATTTATAATTATCGGTGATGGTATTTACCACTCCAGTATCACCGAACCAAATAGTGTCCGAACCAGTACTATTGCTATCTATAATAGCCCCGTTTGCGACAGTTGATGGGCCAGATGGTTCGTCTCTTCCAGGCGTAAGAAATATTTGTGGCTGCGAATCATTCTCTAAATGGTTATAAGATAAAAAATAGCTCAAATCTCCGACTTTATCACCAAAGGACATGAACCCCTTAAAACCGCTGACATTGTCATCAAAACCATAATCATCAAATTCTTGGGTGAAAAATGTTCCATCAATATGAAATTCCCGTTCTTGAGGGATTGCTGTCTCAATAAGTACAACACCGCCCATGGAATTACCGCTATATTCAGCAGAGAAGGGCCCATAGAGAACTTCTACCTGAGCAATTTCACTAGCGGATACCATTGTCCAGCGAGGAGCTCCGTTCCAGCGGGATTCTAAAAAATAATGTAATGGTACGCCATCTGCAAACACCATTGAGCGTGATGTTTGGAACATATTGGAGCCACGTATACCTAACGTACCGTTAGAGTCACCAATAAATCGACGTCGAATAACCAGGCTGGGTTCGTATTTAACAACGTCCTCTGTTGTTGTGACATTAATACTGACCATATCCTCTTGTGTTATCACACTGGTAGGATTGGTATAACTTGCCGCTCGACTGTCCTGTTGTTTACCCCAAACATGCAGAGTTTCTTCTTGTGCAGATATTGATGTAATGCTAACAAGTCCCAAGGTCAAGCTGACAAGGAACACGGAAAACTTTTGGGTATACATGAGAACTCCTTTAAAACGAAGTCGCGTATTGTATTGCATATTTCCCTCAGTTGGGCGCGACATAATGTCGCACCTGGGTTTACATAAATGTCTGTTAACATAGGTCGCCTTTTTCCCGCCAATATAGGGAATGTAATTGACGTTTTTTGTGCAGCGGTTACGAGTGAGTACAGTAAAATATGAATGATATGCAGCGTTATTTTAGTCGACAGTTAAAGACTGTCGGCACAGTGATCTTTTTTCTAGTAGTGGCACTAGCGGAATGCACTGCATCAACAGTGATATCACCAACAGCAAGGGTAACGACTTGTGAGAACCCCAGTATCGCTTGTGCAAAAACGGTTACCGCAACAGTGTCACCTACAGGCCGGATTTTGTTTGCCTGGACGGTCGATGATTATCTTTATGTAAACTACACTGATGACCGTGGCAAGACCTTATCTCGCCCAATAAAAGTGAATGAAACACCTGAAAAGATTGCCGCACGCGGTGAGAAACGACCCAACATTGCAGCAGACAGTACGGGGAATATATACGTTTCGTGGATTAAGAAACTGCCCCAGAAATGGACGTCAGATATTCGTTTTTCTTGGTTAAAAGTTGGAGAAATTAATTTTGCATCACCAATAACGATCAATGATGATGCTGAACCTGCTGGCCATAGCTTTAATGAAATGATGGTCTCAGATGTTGGTGAAGTGACGATGGTATGGTTGGATAGTCGACATTCCAGGGCTGCAAAAAAAAGGGGTGAGCCTTATGTGGGAAGTTCGATTTATTGGGCAACAATGAACCCCGCATCGTTAACTGGAAGCCCAAAAATCAAGAATACCCCTTATGTGAATGGCAATTGTGTTTGTTGTCGGCTTGCATTAACGAATATTGAAACTGATAGCGAAATTGATAGCGAAACTGAAACAGGTGGACGCTCACCTGTTGTCATGTGGCGGCATATATTTGGTGATAATATTCGAGATCATGCTCTGGGTGTTTTAGGAGAACCTCTGCAAAGAGTGAGCTTTGAACAATGGCAAGTAGATGGTTGCCCTCATCATGGGCCATCTATCAGTGCTCAGAATAAACGCATTCATATGAGTTGGTTTAATGATGCTCCTAATGCCAGTGGGCTATTTTACGCCTACACCGATAACCTAGGGGAGACGGTTAGCCCAGCGCTTCATTTTTCAGAAAGAGCAGACTCGCCGGGACACCCATCATTAATAACAGGAGGTGATGGTAAGTTGAAGTTGGCTTGGCAGACTTTTGATGGTGCACAATTCAGTATTCATATTATGACGTCTTCGCGAGGTGATCAGTGGAGTGATGCTCGAATTGTTGCTCAGTTTACTGGACAAACAGATTATCCGTTTTTATTACCTCACCCAGATGGTGATTTACTGCTTTGGCATAAGCCTGGTCATGCATTAACCTTGTATGACGTGTCGACCTATGGAAAGGAGCGGTATGGAAAAACGCAGCAGGAGGTGATTCAATGAGGCGAGTACTTCAGACAGCGATGCCATACCTGTTGCTACTGATTGGTTCGGTATCAATTAGCTCTCCAGCACTATCAACTGATAAGACGACGAATCAGCTGACCGTTGAAAAAGTTGCAGGTGTATTTCAAGAACAGAATCGACTTATTATGTTGTGGTCTGTGGATTGTCCACCATGTTACCAAGAGTTGGCGATGTTAGAGCGTTTGTTGTTATCGTATCCTGATTTGCCTATTACCCTTATCTCTACAGATGATGACTCAGAACGATATGAGGAAGTTGAAGAACAGTATCAACGGCTAGATGGGAATACATTAACGGCATGGGTTTTTGCTGACGGCATGGCCCCGCAGCTGCGTTACGCGATAGATAAAACATGGTCAGGAGTATTGCCCAGAAGTTACATCGTTAAAGCGGGAAGTAGAGTTGGGCACAGTGGTGTGCTTAAAGAAAAAGAGGTACGGAAGCTATTTAAACTACCCGAAAACTGAATCTGCGAACGACATGCTTGAAACAAAAAGGGCGCTACCAAAATATTTGGTAGCGCCCTTTTTACTAGACTGGCTAGCTAATCTTTATTAGCTATTCTGAGATTAGATAATCTCAAGAGCCATTGCTGTAGCTTCACCACCACCGATACACAGTGATGCGATACCACGAATCTTACCATGCTGCTTAAGCGCGTGGATAAGCGTCAGGATAATACGTGAACCAGAAGAACCTACAGGATGCCCTAACGCACAAGCGCCACCGTAAACATTCACTTTCTCATGAGGAATGCTGAATTCATTCATAGCCATCATGGTTACCATGGCAAATGCTTCGTTGATTTCAAATAGATCAACATCTTCAATTGTCCAACCCGTTTTTGCTAACAAAGTTTGCAACGAACCGATAGGTGCAATAGTGAACTCAGAAGGGTGCTGAGATTGTGTAGAGTGGCCAACGATACGTGCTAGAGGTGTTAACCCTTTTGCTTTTGCGGTTGACTCTTTCATTAGAACCAATGCAGATGCACCGTCAGAAATAGAGCTAGCGTTAGCGGCGGTTACGGTACCGTCTTTAGAGAAAGCGGGGCGAAGTGTTGGGATTTTATCAATCTTAGCGTTGCCTGGCTGCTCATCAAACGAAACGGTATGCTCACCCTTACGTGTTTTGATTGTAACCGGTACGATTTCGGCCTCAAAGCTTCCTTCTTTAATCGCTTTGTTCGCACGCTCTAGAGATGAGATGGCAAAAGCATCCATATCTTCGCGAGTTAGGTTTTTCTTGTCGGCAATTTCTTGCGCGAATGAACCCATTAAGCGGCCCGTTTCTGCATCCTCAAGACCATCAAGGAACATGTGATCTTTTATTTCAGCGTGACCCATACGCAAACCTGCACGTGCTTTTTCCATCACGTAAGGTGAGTTGGTCATGCTTTCCATGCCACCCGCAATCATAATGTCGTTGGTGCCTGCCTTAATCAAGTCATGGGCGAGCATTGCGGCTTTCATGCCAGAGCCACATAGTTTATTGATGGTTGTACAGCCTGTAGCGGTTGGTAGACCTGCTTGTAACGCTGCTTGACGTGCAGGGCCTTGTTTTAGGCCAGCAGGTAATACACAACCCATGATAACTTCTTGAATGTCTGCGGGCTCAAGTCCTGCACGAGATACCGCTTCTTTTATTGCTGTAGCTCCAAGCTGTGGCGCTGTGCAGCCAGAAAGTGAACCTTGAAAGCCGCCCATAGGAGTACGAGCACCATTTACAATAACGATTGGATCTAAATCTGCTGACATTCTCTTTACCTTCTCATATCTATCTGTTTATTTAAGTGGGAGGGATTTTACCTGGATACTGTCACTGAGGCCAATTTGTCGGAACTGGATGGTCAAATAATGAACGGTATTTGGGCTGCTGTCACGTTAAGTTGTTGAATTTCATTGATAAAATGAGAATGTGAGAAAGTGTGTCAAAAGTGCTGTTGGGGTTTAGCTTTCATGATTTGGAGGGTTTAAAGGATAAAGGTTATTAACTTGGCTGGTTGGGTTGTCCTTTCTTAACAGGCTGATCACTTCATTGCTGTTAACAGGACGGCTGTAATAATAACCTTGAGCAAAATCGCACTCACATTCCTGTAAGTATTTAATTTGCTCTAGGGTTTCTGTGCCCTCGGCGATAACCTGCATATCAAGGTTGTGGCCAAGTTTAATGATAGCGCCGACGATGGTGGCGTTTTCTGTACTCTCTAACATGTCTTCAATAAAGCTTTTGTCTACCTTTACCTTATCAAATGGCAGGCGTTTTAAATGATTTAGTGACGCATAGCCAGTGCCAAAATCATCAATCGCAATCTGAATGCCAATTTGTTTGATGTGCTTAAGCATGCGTACCGCAGCGTCTAGGTTGGACATTACTGCCGTTTCTGTTATTTCCAAAATAATGGTGTGTGGGTTGAGTTGATATTTTTTAATCGCATCTTTTAAAACACGAATCAGATTGGATTGGTGTAATTGAATGGCACTAACGTTGATGGATATTGTGAGATGAGAAAATCCAGCGTTATGCCATAAACTTAGTGCCCGGCAAGACTCATCAATAATCCATTTGCCAATGGCAATAATAGTTTGGTTGTTTTCGGCAAGGGGGATAAATTCGTCCGGAGGTATCAAGCCTTTTTCTGGATGGTGCCACCGGACTAATGCTTCTGCGCCGCTGATTTTCATCGTAGATAAATCAATTTGAGGTTGGAAGAGTAAAGAAAATTGATCTTCATTAAGGGCAACGGAAAGGGATTTTTCTAAACGTTTTGTTTCTTTGATTTTTTCATCCACACTCTCCACAAAAAACTGATAGCGGTTACCGCCCTGTGCTTTTGCGAGCTGCATGACATTCTCGGCGTGTTTAAGTAACTCATCAGAGGTGGAGCCATCGTGCGGGTATACAGAAATACCGATGGAGGAGGTAATGCTGAGCTGTACTTCATCAATTTGAAAAGGTCGACGAATAAGTTCTAATACTCGTTGTGCAGATTTGGCTGCATCTAAGTGTGTATTGGTGATAGGTAGTACAAGGGAGAATACATCCCCGCCAATACGTGAAATGGTTTGAATGCTCTGCATCTCATGCTGAAGCCGCTCAGAAAGTGACAGCAGTAAACGATCCCCTGCGTTGTAAGAGTGCAGCAAGTTTACCGAATTAAAGTCATCCAGAGCGCACCATAATACCGCGAAAATGGCATTTTTCTCATCGGCTTCAAGAATAGATTCTTCAATACGTTTATTTAATAACATACGGTTTGGCAGTTCCGTTAGCATGTCATAGTTACTTAAACGCTCGACGTGTGCTTCTGCAACACGGCGTTGATTGTTGTGGCTTTCTATCGATGAGAATAAACCATTAATTTTGTTCACCCAGGTGCCCATCTCATCGAATTCGTGACCTTTTGGGGCTTCCAATTGCACACGGCTAGGTTGCAATGGGTCAATAGATTCCAGTGATTTTGTCATTTTTGCCATAGGGCGTGTAATCATGCCGTGAAAAATGAGATAAAGAACCAGACCAAATAACATCGATTGTAACAGGCCACTGAAGATAATTTGAAACCCGCGTTCGGTTAACGCCTGAGTGGCATAGGATGGGTCGATATTGATTTCTAACACACCGTAATGAGCCGTGGCGGTAAAGTATTCTGTTCGATCAGACGTGCGGGTTTTGATCGTGCCTTCTAAAGGCAGGCTAAAATACAGGCTTTGCCCAAATAAGAAGTTGCTTAGGTTGCGGTATTTGAAGTCTTTAAGTGGTTTTTTGTTGGTGGCAAGTGATGGCTCAGTTTCGGTTTTTATAGCAGCATAAAAGATAGCTTCATTTTGAAATAAACCTTCGATTACCTGCTCTGCCATACCTCTGTCAAGGTTATACGCAGATTGCGTTGCAGGTTCCCTCATCATTGCCAGCAACTGCTTAGCTTGTTTTTCAAGATTATCTTGGGCACTTTGTACGTCTAATAAAATTTGCACGCTACTGATCGCCAAACCAACCAGTAATGCGGTGGTGAGAACGGCAAAGAAGAGTCGATTTGAAAGTCGATTAAATAGTTGGTAACCCATGAGCGTCAGCGCTGGTGCCCTTGCTTAGAAATTGTTGAATGTCCGCTATATGCGTGTCGCTAGATGAACATCGTTAGATGTGCGCTGTTAGTATTAATCATTCCTATTCGTTAGTCAAAAACCGGTCAGAATAAGTCATCAATGTCATACTGATGACTATAATAGGATTATAACTAGAATAGGGCTATGACGACAAAAACGAGTGCTAATAAAAAATCATGACATTATAAGGCGGTGACCGTGAACATTAGAAGGGAACAAATAAGCAATGTTCTTTTGGTGCTGATGTGTTTAATAATACCCCTTGAGGGGTATGCAGCAGCAGAAAGTGAACGTGTGGAAATGGCTGCTCAACCACGAATGACAAAACAAATGAGCCCAGAGCAGGCGCGAGGGGAGTTGCAGCGTCTGGTTGATGAGGCGATATTTGTTGCTAGCCAACAGCTAAATGATATTGGCACCTTTTATCCTTATGCCGCGGTTATGGAAGCGAATGGTGAGATTAAATTGGTCGGAGTGCCTGCTGAGCAGGAAGGTAAACCACAGCCACAACAAACATTAAAGGCCCTTAAAAAAGCGCTGTTACAACTGAGTAAGAAAAAGAAGTATCGTGCAGTGGCTATTTTTGTTGATTTTGTTGCCAAGCGAAAGGATACCGGAGGCCGACAATCGGGCATTCGTGTTGAGCTAGAACACCGATTGCCAGATAATTTGTCGGTATTTCTGCCTTATATAGTGTCCCACGATGGTACGGTTAGTTTGTTAACGCCCCAATATATGCCCGGCTCGTTGTCTGTGTTAAATTAATGACCGAAATAATAAAAACACCATAAAAGTAGCATACAAGCAACACAAGGGTGATGTGTGACAGATCGAGTAGTAGACCGAGTAGTAGAGCGTGTAGTAGACCATGTAATAGAGAGAAAATCAGTGGCTGAAAAAGCCATGGATGTGACTCAGCAAATCGTCTTTTGGGGGCTAGGGCAAACAACTTACCGGTTTGATAGTGTTCAAAAGCAACACTTCTCCTATGGTGATCATCAGCGTCAACAGCTCGATTTGTACCTGCCACGGCGTGTTAAGGCCACAATGAGTGTCGTTTTTGTTCACGGTGGTACCTGGAAGTCAGGCCATAAGGATGAATATGCGTTTGTCGGGCAGGCGTTAGCCGCTCATGGTATTGCTACCGCGGTTGTGGGTTATCGCCTTTTTCCTGAAGTGCGATTTCCTGCTTTTGTTAATGATGTTGCTCAAGCCTTAGGTTGGTTACAGGCAAACGGTCAATCTCATGGGTTTGATGTGGACTCTGGTGTGGTAATGATCGGTCATTCAGCCGGAGCACACTTAGCAAGTCTGGTAACGTTAAATCAGCAGTATGCAGAAAGCTTTGGTTTTTCACCGTCCCTGGTAAAAGGGGTGGTTGGCTTGGCGGGTATTTATTCTCTTCGACCTGACAAAGATGCATTGATGGGTGATATTTTTCAACCAGCAAAACAGCCGAATGATTACTATGATGCAAATCCGATAAATTATCTAACCAAAGATGGCGTACCGTTGTACCTTATTCATGGGCAAAAAGATCAAACGGTAGCGTGTCGGAATGCTGAACGAATGTTTCAAAGTGCATTGTTAGCAGGCCACCCGGTGGATATTCATGTAGAAAATCGTTACGGGCATGTGCGGCCTATTATGGATTTTATTCCACTTATGCCTAGTCACCGGCGATTTATGAAAAAAATAACAGGTTTTATTAAAGAGGTAACCGATGAAAATACTGGTGACGGGTGCGACGGGTTTCGTAGGGCAGCGTTATGTGAAACATCTGTGCAGCCGTCATGAGTTAACGGTTTTTTGTTGTGGTAGAAACACGACGATTGGTGAGCAGTTAAAAAAGACCGGTGCTCATTTCTATCGGGGCGACCTTCTTGATGAAAACTTCGTTAACCATGTTTGTCGGGGAATGGATGTTGTTGTGCACTGCGCCGGGTATACGGGAGTCTGGGGGGATTATCAGCAATTTCATCAGGGCAATGTTATTACCACGGATAATGTCATTGCCGCGTGTAAGAAAAACAATGTCAGCCGTTTGGTCAATTTATCAACGCCAAGTATTTATTTTGATTATAGAGACCATCTAAATATTACCGAAGATTATTTGCCCTCACGCTTTTCAGATAATTACGCAAGAACTAAGTATCAAGCGGAGCGCCGTGTATCGGCAGCTCACAGTGACCAGTTTTGCACCGTATCTTTGCGACCGAGATTAGTTGTGGGAGTGGGAGATCAAAGTTTTTTTCCGCGTCTTATTCGTATGCATCAACAGGGCAAATTAAAACGTATTGGGCCTGGACGAAACGTGGTGAGCGTGACGTCTATAGAAAACTTATTACATGCCATGGATTTATGTGTGTTGGGTGGGGAAGAGGCCTTGGGTGAGGTTTATAATATCAGCAACCCGTTACCGGTGAACTTTTGGCGCATGGTTGATGATTTATTTGAAGCTATCGATATGCCAAAGCTGACACACATGGTTCCTTATCCATTAGCGTATGGTGTGGGTTGGGTGTCGGAGTACATGGCTTCTTTGTTAAGGCGAGATCAAGAGCCTGATATTATGCCATTAAAAGTATCGATTTCTGCCCGGTCAATGACATTAAGTATTGATAAAGCGCGGCAAAAATTAGGTTATCGACCGGTTATGACGGTGGAAGATAGCATTGTTAAATATGCAGAGAACTGGAAACAACAGGCGGTAAAGCAGCAGGCTGTCAGATCACCGGTTGAAAGTTAATCAGCCTTGCTTATACTTGCCCTTCTTGAGAGACAACCTGGCCACGGTAAATGATCTGTTTTTTCTTTTCTGTTTTATCTTTTTCGAGTGATGATTCGAAAGTCTCAATATTTGTCTCGTTGCGATAGAGGTTTTTAACTTTATTCGTTTGAGTAATGGTCGCTGGAGCTACCACTTGGGATATAAGTGCTTTAAGTGTGGCATTTGTTGTCCGTTGGGCAAAACCTATCAGCACCGGCTCCAAATCTTTTTGGCTAATCTGAATGGTCACATTAAACTCTTCTCGAACCAATTTTTTAACCTTCCAAAGCATTTGGATGGTCTCGCGGTTAGG
>CAJXXT010000048.1 GCA_913063495.1 uncultured Gammaproteobacteria bacterium
GTACTTTATCTGCAAGACTCATGGTAAATATCCCCGTGATTCTGTTTAGGCAAATAACCTCATTCAAAGGCTATTTTGTGCTCTTGGTTGAAAAAATAAGCCGGCAATTGTACCAGAACGATCCGAAGATACCAGAGTGAAAAGCTCAAGTATTAATACCGTAAACAAGTAAATTTCTGTCTAAAGAAAACAACCAACCTTCCCTGATAACCATAAAAACTCAAAGAAAACGCTTAATTTTCGAAAATAGACAGTAAAAGCTATTTAAAACAAGGACTTGCTAGCTGCATGAAGTATTGTTTTTGATAAACTTATGCACGTTTATGTGTTAACGACAATCGAAAATTAACCCACTTGGGGAAAATAACCGCCAAATCAATTATAGGATGACGGTGATGATAACTCAGGAGACACTAGTAGAAATGCATGTATTACACCGACAAGGTCACGGCATACGGTCGATAGCGCGTATTCTAGGCGTTTCTCGGAATACCGTCAGGAACTATCTTCGGCAGCCAGCCAAAACACCAACATATCCAGAACGACAGCCAAAGCCGTCGATTCTTGACCCTTTTAAAACCATATTTGCTTAAGCGTATTAAGGCGGCGAAGCCCCATTGGATCCCTGCGACCGTGCTACTAAGAGAACTCCAAGAACAAGGCCACCAGACCTCTTACTTTTCAAATACTTACCCCCAAGCCGTTACCAGATCATGGGACACACCCAAATGATCCAACACTCGCGCTACGACAAAATCAATCATCTCTTGAACACTTAGGGGCTTATGATAAAACCCTGGGGATGCGGGCATAATCACTGCTCCCATGTTCGACAGTTTCAGCATATGCTCTAGATGAATAGTAGATAACGGCATTTCTCTGGGCACTAAAATCAGCTGACGGCGCTCTTTTAATATTACATCTGCCGCTCGTTCTATTAAGTTATTGCTTGCCCCGCAAGCAATGGCTGACAATGTCCCGGCACTGCAAGGGCACACCACCATCGATTTTGGTCCTCCTGACCCTGATGCAACCAAACTTGTCCACTGCCTATCCGTATAGAAAAGCAATCTATCTTGCGAGTTCGGATATAACTGATAAAGATACTCTCGAAAGGCAGTGATATCTTTTGGGGTGGCAGGGTCAACTTCAATCGACATTACATCCAATGCTGCCGATGAGACCATCAAATGTACGTTGATATTGACATCTAATAAACACCTTACCAACGACAATCCGTACTGCACTCCCGATGCACCTGTGATCGCAACGCTAACCGACAATTCATCTTTTAACATGATGGTACCATTCCCTCAATTTCTCAGAGCTTCTCCATAGTTTCCCATAGACTTTCCGACAAAGGATTGCGATGCATCAATACCGTGCCAGCAAAGAAGCGTACTGTGCCCAACATGTTTACCAATCCTTATAAAGACCTCCGTGGTTTTATCAAGCTACTGGAAAAAAAAGACGAACTTGTCCGTATTCAAGCCCCTGTCAGCCCAAACCTGGAAATGACGGAGATATGTGATCGCACCCTGCGAATGAAAGGGCCTGCATTACTATTTGAAAACCCGACAAATTATCACGTTCCCGTGTTAGCCAATTTATTTGGTACCGAGCGCCGAATCGCGCTGGGTATGGGTAAAAACAATATATCTGAAATAAGAGAGTTAGGGGAGTTACTAGCGTTTCTTAAAGAACCCGCTCCACCGGAAGGTTTTAAAGAAGCATGGAGCCAATTGCCGATTATTAAACAAGTAAGAGCAATGTCTCCTAAAATGATATCTTCTCCCAAATGCCAAGAAATTGTGTTTGAAGGCCCTGACGTGGATTTAAGTAACCTGCCCATTCAAACCTGCTGGCCTGATGACGCGGCACCGTTAATTACTTGGCCTTTAGTTATCACCCAAGGCCCGAACAAACCGCGTCAGAACATGGGAGTTTATCGGCAACAAGTTATCGGTAAAAACAAACTAATCATGCGCTGGTTATCTCACCGGGGCGGCGCTTTGGATTTTCAGGAGTGGCAACAACAGCACCCGGGACAGCCCTTTCCTGTTGCCGTTGTCATTGGTGCAGACCCTGCCACCATTTTGGCCGCAGTAATGCCCATTCCTGATACATTGTCGGAGTTATCCTTTGCCGGTTTATTACGGGGAAGTAAAACGATACTCTCCTCCTGCTTAACCCATTCGCTTATGGTGCCAGGCAACGCTGAGATTGTTTTGGAGGGTTTTATTTACCCTAACGAAACTGCCCCCGAGGGCCCTTATGGTGATCACTCGGGTTATTACAATGAAGTCGCTGAGTTCCCTGTATTCACGATTGAACGTATTACACATCGACAGGATCCCATTTATCACAGCACCTACACAGGTCGACCGCCAGACGAGCCAGCGGTTCTTGGGGTCACATTAAATGAGCTGTTTATTCCTTTAATCAAAAAGCAGTTCCCAGAAATTGTTGATTTTTACCTTCCACCTGAAGGCTGCTCGTACAGGATGGCTGTGGTTAGCATTAAAAAATCCTACCCGGGTCATGCGGCACGTATCATGATGGGTGTTTGGTCATTCTTACGGCAATTTATGTATACCAAGTTTATTGTGGTTGTTGATGATGATATCAATCCACGGGATTGGAATGATGTGATTTGGGCAATGACAACACGTATGGATCCCGTTCGAGACACAACTACTTTAGAAAACACCCCCATTGATTATTTGGATTTTGCATCACCGGTTTCAGGGTTAGGTTCCAAAATGGGGTTTGATGCGACAAATAAAATAGGCAATGAAACTCAACGAGAGTGGGGGCGCCCCATTATTCGCGATAGAAAGATAGTGAAACGTGTTGATGATATCTGGGACAGCTTAGGCATTTCGCCTTGATATATATATCATGAACAGCGCCTACTTCGAGTGATACCCTTCGCCCGCTTATTTCGCTCCTCATGCGGAAATACCACATGGAACTGATCTATGGAATTAGTCTGCCCTGCAGGTAACTACCCGTCCCTCAAAGCTGCTGTTGATAATGGTGCCGACGCCATATTCATGGGGTTAAATGACGACACCAATGCGCGTCACTTCGCGGGGTTAAATTTTAATACCCGAACACTCGAAAAAGCCATTGATTATGCCCATCGACATAACCGAAAAGTATTTATGGCCATCAATACCTACCCGCAACAAGAAAGCTGGGGGCGCTGGAAGAATGCCGTTGATGTTGCCGCATCATTAGAGGTTGACGCTCTTATCATGGCGGATATAAGTCTTCATGAGTACGCGCTTCAACATCACCCTGAGATTAATCGACACCTTTCCGTTCAAGGGTCTGCTACTAATGTGGAAGCATTAAAATTTTATGTCGAAAACTTTGGTATAAAACGAGCTGTATTACCTCGCGTATTGTCACTTAAACAAGTAGAACGGCTGGCAGAAAAATCACCCATGGAGCTGGAGGTTTTTGGTTTTGGATCCCTTTGTATAATGGCTGAAGGACGTTGCCACCTTTCCTCTTATTTGACGGATGAATCACCAAACACCTGTGGTGCCTGCTCCCCCGCAAACGCGGTGCGCTGGGAAGAAAAAACCGAAAATAACGCGACTATCCTTGAAACACGACTCAACGGTGTGTTGATTGATAAATTCCAACCCAATGAAACCACAGGTTATCCAACGTTATGTAAAGGTCGTTTTAAAGTACAAGGGCACACATTCCATTCCTTGGAAGAACCAACCAGCCTAAATGCAATGGATTTACTGCCCGCTTTAGATGCAGCAGATATTAAAGCGATAAAAATTGAAGGTCGCCAACGTAGCCCTGCTTACGTTGCCAAGGTAACCAGTGTATGGCGACAAGCCATTGATCGGTTCTTGCGAGCCAAACAAAATGGCACTGAAGACAGCTATAAGGCCGATGCGCAATGGAGCCAGACTTTAGCTGAGTTATCAGAAGGCTCACAAACAACACTTGGTGCATTTCACAGGTCATGGCAATAACTAGACATTAGCTTTAGGAAAAGAGTAACAACGTGAAAAGAGCACCAACATGAAAAGAGTATCAACATGAAAAGAGTATCAACATGAAAATATCTCTCGGCCCCATATTATACTTTTGGTCAAAAGAAACATTACTTGAGTGTTATCAGAAGGTAGCCGAATCGCCCGTTGATATTGTTTATCTTGGAGAAACCGTCTGTTCAAAACGTCGTTCATTGGATATCAGTGACTGGTTAGAAATCGCATCCATGTTGCAAGATGCTGGTAAAGAGGTTGTTATCTCAACCCTTTCTCTAATCGAAGCGGAATCAGAATTATCCTCGGTCAAACGAGTAATAAACAATGGCAGTTTTTCTGTAGAAACCAATGATTTTGGCGCTATACAACTCGCCATAGAAAACAACGTACCCTTTATCGCTGGTCACTCAGTTAATTTATACAACGGCCATTCCGTTTCTTTGCTGGCAAACAAAGGTATGAAGCGATGGGTAATGCCTGTGGAATTATCTAAAGACAATTTATCGGCTATTTTAAAAGAAAGAGAGGATACATCCAGCACCATCTCATCCACATTTGAAACTGAAATCTTTAGCTATGGCCGCCTTCCCCTAGCCTATTCTGCACGCTGCTTTACCGCCCGAGCATTTGATACACCGAAAGATCAATGTCAATTTAAGTGTATAGAGTTTCCAGAGGGCATTCCCCTTTATAGTCAGGAAGAGCAGTCTCTTTTTCAAATTAACGGCATACAAACCCAGTCTCACCAAACATGCAATTTATTACAAGAATGGACAACAATGCAAGCCATGGGCGTTGACATTATGCGAGTCAGTATCAGCAATATTGATGAACTCAACATTATTAACCAGTTGCACCATTTGATGTCAGAAACAAATGGTGCAAACAATACAAGCGAACCCATCCCCCTATTAAATGCGGAACAATGCAACGGATACTGGCATGGAGACACGGGGATTGAGTGGAGAGCCTAGTTGTTACTAATTTAGTTGCCGCTGAACTACAACCAAGCTTAACGATTACTTATATCCACCGTCCTACGTTCCCTCCACCACATCCATATACTTTTGAAGCCACTGGATTAACAATAAAGGAAACCCGGTAAACTCAGTGGAAAACATAGTATTTTTCACCCCTAATCCCAATTCAGTATCCCCTTCCATCACTAATCGACGTTGGAAAAACAACGTATCCGGATCTTCCATCTGATTCGCCAGTGATACAAATTCTTTTAATGCACCTCGAATAACCGCATCAGCATTCACAGGCCCAGGAGCCATCATCAGACCTTTTTCCCCCAAGGTTATATTCCAATGAAGCTGCAAGTCACTGATCTCAAACCGAACCCACTTCCCTTGCAAGAATTCCAGTTCTCCGTCATCAAAAGTCTCTTTAAATACCGATTGCATAACAGGCTCCATTGCAGAACGCTGAAAATCAAAGGGGACAAATCTTACTGGTTTTTTTAACAGAGGGTGAAGCTTTTTCATAACCGCTTTCGGTGGAGGGGGAAGTAAATTGCGAAACCGTTTTAAAGGATTAGGGTTTATCGACTGAGCCATACTGATGATTCCTAAACGTGAAAATGCTTACAATGCTTCCCCTAAAATGGGGCTATACATTGTAAGCATTCTTCAGGCTTTCAGAATGACGGATATCAACTAAATGTTATCGAACACTTGATTGATAACATTTAGTTGATATCCGCTTTGTATGGCCTACTCACTATTTAGTTTCGTGTAACCTGCTCACTAAATTGATACGAATTACACTTATTGACAACCAAGTCTTGCAACAAGGCCAATACAATAGCGAGTGCTTGCTCGACAGGGGAGTTGTGCATTTCTAACTGCTGTAAAATCTCATCATCAGCATCATGATAAACCAAGGCCGGTCGCCTCACTGGCTGCTCACTCCGAATCAACGATTGCTTCATTCTGTACAGCTCGTTAAAGGAGTCCGCTTTATCACTAGGTTGCCCTAATATGATGCTGATGCGTTCACGCAACAAGTTATGATTTACATCGTTTTCCATTTTCCCAAACAGCTCTAACATATGGCTGACAAGCAATACATTACTGGCAGAGTATGCTGTGCTCTGATGGGCCAACTCCAACAAACAAAACATCACCTTGTTCACCATTGACAAAGCAGTATCCGTTTCACTGGTATGCTGGCCATCAAGCCATGACCAAACGTCAGAGAATTTTAACGGTTTTAAAATGGGCCATTCTGCATCAAATGCACTTAACCAACCGTTGGTAAATATATTCGAATCTATTTGAGGTGGCTCAAAAGAAGCGGCACCCTTTCCTTCATAAGATGCATTAAGAATCTGACAAGACCCCGGAAGTGCAATATTCATCGCCAATACAAGCTGTTGAAAGAATACCGTCATGCTGTGATACAAGCTGTATGCTTCTAATCCACCATTTTCGGTTTCTAAGGTAACAACCAACTTTCCGCGTGCAGCATTTTTCTCATTTTTACAGGCCTGTAAATAATTTGCGAATCCACCCGAGACTTCTTGTGCATTTTTTAACGTTTTAACCAAATCTGATGCATCAAGTGATACTCTGTATTCTACAAGCTTAGCTTGATAGGGGTCTTCTACCTTAAACTGTATATCTTTTATGTATTTATCCGCACCTTCCCACGCACTAATAATCCAGCTAGATTCATTATCACCCGCATTAGGGATAACATCTCCAATATTCAGTGTTACTGTTTGCGAATTTGCCATTCACTTTCTCCTGCTTAATTTAATATCGTTTTGCTAATTTTACGATCCTGCAGCCCCATTGTTTCTTCTAATAGCTGCCGATCCAATAATTTTTCTTTTGCACCCTTATGCTGAATCACTGATTCTGCATTGGTCATAGCCATATGAATGGCGTTTTCTGGTGATAACCCGATATATTGTGCCGCCGCAAAGGTAGATGCAAAAGCATCCCCTGCCCCAGTGGTTTCTGCAATATCAATAACGTCTATCGGCTCACCCCTATAACAGTACTGTCGATCATAAACCGTTACACCACGAGCACCATCCGTAATCACGAACATTGAAGGTGGTAACTTTGCCATTTCTTTCATCAGTTCTCTGGTTTCCGGTTGCTCCTCAAAGCGTAAACCTAAGAATAGGGAAGCCTCTTCTTTATTCATTATGAGCACATCAACTTGATCTATCAACGCAGACAGAGCCTCATAACCCATTTCGGCCTGATAATTACTCGGGTTAAATGCCACTTTGCACGGTGTAGTTTGTAACAGTTCTACTACTGTATCAAAGCTTTGTTCCAGCATACTCGATAAATAAACCCACTGGGTTTCGAAAGGCTTAATATCTTTTAGCATAAGGTTATTGTTGGCCCCTTTAAATGCCAAAATCGTTCGATCATCGGCAATACTATCCAAAATCATAGAAACCCCGGTTTGCCCCTCACAACCACCAATGAAATCAATGCCTTCATCAGATAACGCGTGCATCACAAAAGCGGCATTTGCATCTTCTCCTAGTTTGCCTAGAAAAGCTGTTTTAAAGCCAAGCCTCGCCAGCGCTACCGCACTGTTAGTGCCTCCGCCACCCGTGGTAATGTTCAGCTCACTGATCAACAGCTTGCTACCCAACGGAAATGCGATAAGTTCCTCCGTTGTTGTTCGGGTTTGAATTTTAATAAGCTCAGAGTCAGTATTCGCAAACTGGTCAACCGTCGCGCTACCGATACAAACAAACTCATACTTGGCCAATACCTCATCCATACTCTCACCACCCCCTGCTTCTATCTGCAGTATACCGCCCTCTATATAATGAGAAGTGATATGAGTCACGCTGTCATTTTATTCGTTAACACACTAACAAATACGAGGCAGCTGCTCTCCGCTTAACATCGACAAAGCACGTGACACCCCATAAGCATTCATAATGTTTACCAGCCCCTCTTCTCCAGGTTTAGGGGTAACCACCTCACCGATCGTTATTGCCCCTTGCGTAGCATCATGAGTCGCCAATATATCAAGTATAGATTGCTCCTGCTCAGGCGGGGCGGATTATCACAAGTTGATCTAAGCCTTATTAAATCGAGATAACACCTTTCGGAAGCTTGTGTACTCCCTGAACGTCCAAAGCAACCACATTATTCACTTTTAGTACCGTATTCTACATAATCGGTATATCAAGGTTGATTGCCCGGTTTTATTATGTCTAATTGCGCTGGCTCTGGATTACCTATCGCTGCACCAGATTCAATCTCACGCTCTACTATTGAAACTAAAGATTCCAACGATTCCTTATTTGCTACCATTGAACAGATAATTAGAACAAATACCAACAACATCATAAGATTACCGCGAGAGTCAGGGCTTTCAGGTGTCAGCCCCTTTGGCTTTACATCCGTAGGATTTGAAAGGTTCTGCTGCTGACAATACACCATAAGATCTTTCTCTTGCTCTTCGAGCAAACCTTCCATTAAGCGATAATTACGCCGGTTCGCTTTCCAGGCCACGTCTAATACATCACCTACAATCGGTACAATACCTATAAGTAATTCGATTCCAATATTTAGCAACATTTTTGCCACAGTGGTAAGCGGCATTTTAAAACGTAGTGCTTTGTAGATAAAATAACTGGATATGATGGCTCCCGCTCCGTCGCCAATGACAGGAACCAAACCAATAATAGCATCCCAACCTACTCGCACACCGATCACCGGTAGGGTGAATGCCTCATCCAGTAATATGCTTAATCGTTCCAACTGCTGTTTTTGCTGTGTAATGGAAACTAACTGCTGTTGAGCTTCATTGGTCTTAGCTTTACTACTTATATCCATTCACTCACTTCCATCTGCGCTCTCATCTACACTCTCATTTCCATCAAGAACAAAACGTAATCCAATACCGTCAGCTTCTGTACGCACAATTTCCATCTCCAAAACCGGCGCATCGTCCATCATCCCCTGAACTTGCCCCTCCAATATGGTACCAATGGGCGGTAACTCAATTTCATTGGTTATCAAGAAAAGCCCACCATCTGAAATATCTCGGCTACTGACTTCAATCTCACCAATTTCGGCATGGGAGACCTTAATACGGCACTTCAGCATGGTTCGTTGAAACTTTCGCTGTTCTCTCATTCTACCACTCCTTCTATGTATTGATTATCATACAATAGGTCAAGAAACAGAACACCTCCAGAGTTTGACGGCAATCACTACTCAATATCACAATGTGCATTAATCAGGCTTTCTTAGCCATTTTTTTTCCAATACGTTTTTACGATACGCCCCCGGAGACACCCCTTCCCAGCGTTTAAAGGCATGATAAAAATTAGATGCATCGGAAAAACCTAAATGCTCAGCAATGGATTCGATATCAATATTAGGGTTGGCCAATTGCCTTAGAGCTCTTTCATGACGACAATGATCCCGCAAATTGGCAAAAGAAAATTGCTCCAGCTTTAACTTTCGCTGTAGCGTCCTAGGCGTCATATTAAAATACTCCGCCACATCTTCAAGTTGCGCCGGACTATCCCCTAGCGACCTTGATAAATACTCGACAACTTTGGCCCCCAACGACTGATGCCCCTCCAAACTTTGCAATCGCTTCTGCGCCAGATCTTGCATCTGCCGATGGTATTCTGGATAGGAGGTAAGTAGTGGCTCTACCAGTAGTACTTTATCGAACTGAAATTCATTTCGATGATACCCAAACTCAACGGGAACATGAAAAACGCGTTCATATTCATCCGAGTATTCCGTTTTGGGATGAGAAAAACGGATACGTTTAGCCTCCAACTTCCCCCCGGTCAGCGCGTTCGCTAGCGTAAACATCGTTGATGCAATCATATCCTGTTGAGCTACAACGTTCTCTCGAATGGCAAGTTCATCAATTGTGAAAATAAAAACTGCATTATCCCCTTCGACCTCTAGTGAAAAATCTGTAAATGGGGCAATGAGATTTTTAAAGGTGAATAGCTCGTCCAGCGCTTCTTGTAAATCTTTACTGGTAGCAATTAGCTGACCCACTAAATCCAAACTATGGTATTGAATGGATTCACCAAGGTACAAACCAAATGCCGGATCATCCATTATTTCATAGGCAGCATTAAACAAATCAACCATTTGCTGAAACGTCAAATAAGCGCCAGACTGACCAATAATCGAGGGGTCGATATCGGCCTTTTTGAAAATCTTCTCTACATTTATCTGTCTTTTGATTGCCAGGTCTAACAAACTAGGGATTAATGTTGCTGGCACTAGCCGCTGTTCTTTAGACAGACTCATATATTATGTATACCTTCTATTAAACTAGAAACACCTTGTATGATGACTCTACCATAATTATCAGGATCACTTGGTATATGCAAGCAACTAAAAGACCTTGCTGCCTAAGACATCTTTAACAGCATCAAAAAGCCGCTGATAAGATAGCGGCTTGGACACATGCATCAACATCCCAACCTCTTGGCTTCTCTGAATATAAACCTCAGTCACATGTGCACTTAATGCAACAACAGGAGTTTTAGGCTGAGCCCTCCCTTCTTGCCATTCATGTAATAGGATCGTTGCCAAAAATCCATCCAGTACAGGCATTTCACAATCCATTAACACCAAATCATACTGTTTACCTTCTTTTTGAAACTTATCCAGAGCCTCCTGCCCATTATTGACAATGTCTGCTTGCACCCCCATTCGCTCCAAGTAACCCAAAATGACTTTGCAGTTAATCTCATTATCTTCTGCGACAAGAATACGAGAACGCAATAAATTTCCAGGCAGTTCAGGCTCTATGGTTAGCGCTGATTCCGTCATCGCTTCCATCTCCGCCTCAAATATAGGTGTAAACTGACGTTCAAACTTATACGGCTTCTGAGGCTGTACACTAAGCGCACTATTATCTTGGAACGGAGTATTCAGTATTGCTCGAATTTTATCCTCGTACTCTAACAACTCAATCACCTGATCCGTATCACTAAGCACACAGTCTTCTAATACTTCAAAAGGTACGGTAAACCAAAATACGCTGCCTTTTCCGGGCTCGCTACGTACACCAATGTCACCATTCATCAAACCCACTATTTGGCGACAAATCATCAGACCCAATCCAGTCCCCTCATCATTAATCAGACGAGCATTTTCTATTTGGCTGAACGGTAAAAACAACCGGGTTTTATCTTGGTCACCAATACCAATACCGGTGTCTTTAACCTCTATTTTTAACACTAAATGCTCATCCAATATTTGATCTGTCATGCTGATACTAAGCGTAACCCGCCCAACCGTTGTAAATTTCAGCGCATTGGACAGCAAATTGATGATCACTTGACGAATCCTTTCTGGATCCCCCATGACGGTTAATGGTGTTCCTGCTTCAACAACAATGATTAAAGGCAGCTGTTTCTTTCTCGCCGCCATTTCAAATACCGTTAAACAATCAAGTAATAGTGCATTTACATCAATAGGTACTTTTTTTAGCGTTGCCTTTCCCGCTTCAATTTTGGAAACATCCAAAACACCGTTAACAACGTTCATCATACTTTTTCCAGAGTCCTGGATCGCCTTGAGATAACGTTTCTGCACCGCAGATAGCGGTGTTGTTTCCAACAACTCAGTCAACCCCAGGATCCCGCTCATTGGTGTGCGAATTTCATGACTCATTTTCGCTAAAAACTGTGATTTCTCACTATTTTCATCTTGAGCGGTAACCATTCCCTTACGAAAGGCGCTCTCCCTCCGCCTCATTAATTTCAAACCAATTCCTAATACAAAACTGAAAACAACAACTTCAATCCCCCACCCTACTTTTATACCTGTGGTAGTAAGCCCAACATCAGCGATAGCGCCCACGGCGGCAAGCTGTGCAACCGCCATAGCGACACTCACCGCTCCCCAACCAACAATAAAAAACAGTGCTTGATGATCTTTACGAAACGCACAAAAGACGCCAATACTCAGCAGAAGAAATGTATAGGCTGAAACCATATTAATCATGGTTTTGGCTACTTGAAGTTCAGATGCCCATGGGTACAACACCAATAGAAATAGCAATGATGCAATACCACCTAACACCCCCTGGTACAACCGGTAATAGCGCTGTTTAATAGACAACAACTCAATGGCAAACAATAAAGCGCCTATCATCCAGCACGCAATGAAAAAAATAACTGCAAAATTTTCAACATCCAGGAACGACCATAACGACGATAATGAGCCATCAGACAAGGAGCTATAACCCAAGCCACCAATAAAATGCACCATATAATACAGGTATATAGGATCCCTCATGACGATATATAAAATGCCTATCCCACCTAAAATGCTGAAAGCTATTCCATAAAACAACCCTGACATCCATTGACCAGCACTTTCATCTTCAAGAAAAGTATCAACGTCAGAAACTTCTAAGTTCATCGTCAAATTGCTTGTTGTAAGCACTCTAAAATAACACTCAGCACCACTTTCCCCTGACAATGTTAACGGTATGGCGTAGTGGCGCACTTTCAATCGACGGCGATCAAAGTCGGTTTGCTCTCCCAGCGGGTAATAATAGGTTCTACCTTGATTCATCTGGCAATACACATCAACACTGTCTAACAGCGGGTTAGGCACACTAAGAATCAGGTCTCGTGATAGTGTTTGAGCATTATATATCGCAACACGAAACCAATAGGCGCTGGAAGTAAAACCATAACTAGCAAACTCTCTTTGCAATCTCGAAAACAAGCCCTTTTGATAAGCTCTTTGTGCTTCCATAAATTTTGCATTAGCAGATGCATCCTCCCATACCCATAAGTTTGAGGTTAATTCAGCACCGTTTGCAGCCCGAGGAAGGTCATAAGCAAACTGTCTTGCCTTGTCAGATCGCAATTCGGAACCCCACGCGGTCGAACACAAAACGCATGCACTGAAACAAAGCAGCACAACATAGCTCTTCATTTTCACATACGTGTTTTTACTATTCACATTAGAACCTACGTGCTATTGAACTCCTGGGCACCCGAGTATATCGGTTTCTCTAGGCGTTCACCAATATAGCGGCTAGAATACGCAACTCACTGAATAACCTCCTTTACCCCTCATTAGCCTTTTACTTAACAAGCAGCCCCCCCATGAGCGAAGATAGATTTCAAGATCTAGAGATGAAAGTGGCCTTTTTAGACGACATAGTAAACAAATTAGACAAAACCGTTACCCTTCAGCAATTGCAAATTGAAGAGCTCAAACGTCAACTTCAGCACAGCCATAAACAGCTCGTGAATATGAAAGACTCCCTAAAAGACCAAACAACCGATGAGCCACCTCCTCATTACTAAGCACTATCACAACTAGGCACCACCACAACTAAACCTAGCAGCTGCATATCTCTATATATCTTCCCCCCAAATAGAGTCCCAAGGTTTTGGTTTATCAATATAGTACCCCTGAGCGAAATCCACCCCTAATTGACTTAACATTTGTAATATTCGATCATCTTCCACAAATTCTGCAACCGTACGTAGACCAAAAACTTTTGAAACTTCCACTACCGCTCTAACCAACGCCTGATCCTCTGGCTCATTCGGTAAATGTTTGATAAAAGATCCATCAATTTTCACGTAATCTAATGGCAACTGTTTAAGATGATACAACGATGAAAACCCAACACCAAAATCATCCAGTGCGAACTTAAAACCCAATTTTTTCAATTCTCGCATTTTCATCGCCGTGTCAGAAACATCCTCAACCGCCGCTGTTTCTGTAATTTCAAAAATAATCTCTTCCGGCTTCACGCCATATTGTTCTAAGAATTTCACAATGGATTGATTCAATGTGAGATTCCTAAACGACACCCCTGAAAGGTTAATCGCGATGGTTGCATTAACATTACGTCGCTCTAGTTTTTGTTTATAAGCAAAGGCCTTTTCAACAATTTGAAGGTCAACTTCTTGAATAAGCCCACTTTTTTCTGCAAATAGAACAAATTTGTACGTTGGTAGTAAATCTCCATTTTCATCATAAACCCGTAGTAACGCCTCGTAATGAGACGTAGTGCCTAACGTAACACTTTGAATAGGCTGAAACACCAATTGCAACAAATCATCCGCAAGCGCTTCTTTTATCTTCTCGTTCCAATACACACGTTCATGAATTCTTGCCTTATCCTGCTCTCCCGGTTCGAATAAATGCCAACCATTTCTACCCGCATCTTTTGCTTGGTACATCGCTATATCTGCATTAGCCAACAGCTCATCCACATATTCGCCATGCTCTGGAAATAACGCCACACCTATACTCGAAGATACTCGGTGCACCCTTCCTCGCCCTTGCACCTCAATCCCCGTTAATGCACTGCACATTCTTCCTGCCACCGCTCCCGCCGTAGGTCGATCCACCTCCCGTAAAATCATCGCAAATTCATCACCACCTAAACGAAAAATCTGATCTGTTTCACGAGCCTCTCGACGTAACAGGTCTGCAACACAACCTAACAGCTCATCCCCTGTTTGATGTCCACTGGTATCATTAACATCCTTAAATTGGTCAAGATCAAAAAACAATACTGCTCCCGTACCACCGTAGCGCTTCGATTGCGCAACACATTTATCCAGTTCCTCAGAAAACCTGCGGCGATTATACAAGCCCGTCAAAGTATCATGGGATGCAAGCCAGCCCAATCGCTCTTCAGCCTCTTTACGTTCACTAATATCCAGTGCAATGGATAATACTAATTGGCCATTACGCGTATCCGGCAACAACGTATGGTGCCACGACATATACAACGTTGAACCATCCCTCTTACTCATCAACGATTCATGATGCAGCTCTGACCTTCGATGATTAAGCAATTCATTTAACTGAAATTGTAAATCCGGTAAATGATCACTTTTGGGGATCAACTGAAAAAACGAATGCCCTACTAACTCTCGCTCCAGCGCACCGGTCAGCCTCATACAATGAGGGTTTACCATAGTCACAATCGACTTATCATTTTGTGTCAATATCAGTGCGTGAGCGGTGTCCAAGATGCCATTTGCGAATTGCTTCTCTTCTTGCAAGTCTGAGGTTTTGATCTCCAGCTGTTTCGCTCTTTCTTTTAAATCATGTTGTAATGCTTCCAACTTATGGGACAAACTAATCGCTGTAATGTTTAATACATCACCTTCATCTCTTAAGGTTGACTCTCGAGACAAAAGTTTCATTTCTTTGCGTGCTAATGAGAATTGTCCCGTTGCGAGTAGCGGTAACGTAGAGGTAATCTGGCGCAGCCTGTTCAGCGGCCCCCATAAGGTTGCCAATAAAATAAACTCTGAGAAAACCAAGCCAAGACTTAAAAACATTAAGCCGTTCTGCCGAATAGAGGTCAGGGTTTCTTGCTGAGATGTAACATCTTCAACAATAATCAATTCACCTTGGCGAGGAAATGCGGCCCCTTTTAAGGGCTTAAGCAACAAGTGATATGAACGATCGTTATAGCGATAAATAACCCCACGGATCAGCAACTCCCTAGAAAATAACGTCGCAGCTTTTTGAATCAAAGGTGAATACATTTCTGAGTGTGTTACCGCCACCAATTGACTGTGCCACTGCGATAGGTAACGGTCATCTATATCCACATGATCATCCCGCCTTACCGCCACACCCACATTCGCGCGACTAATATCTTCAAAACTCGCTAACACGTCACTAAGAGAGGTGCCCAAGATCAACGTCCCATCTTCCATCCCCTCTCCCATAGGTAATGGCGCGGCCAAATATAAGTTACAAATGTCAAAACAGGTTACTGTCCACAAAGGCTTCCAATTTTCACGAAACCGTTGAATAAAATTTGGAGGTATATTGGCCTCACCCATCCACAATAACGGTTCATCAACGGCTGTCAGCACTACTGCGGCGTTAAGTCCTAAATCCAGCTCCATTTGGAACCGATAGAGATTAAATGCTGCTCTGACGGCATTAACATCTTTCGATACCAACGCCTTACTCATTCCTTCAATATAAGGAAAAACACTGCTCATCAACTCCAAATCATTTGCCGTTTTATCAACAATGGCATCGATTTGCTCAACATAGCGATGATTCGTATCAATACGCTGATCACGGAAAAGCTTATCTAAGAAAAAATTGGAACTAATAACAAAAATTACAAAAATAACAGATAGCAAAAGGCTGGTGAAAAAAAATGCTTTCCACTTAATACTAATAAACCGCTTAGAGTTAAGCAGAACCTCAACCACAGTAACTACCCATCATTCCACCTATCATTCTCAAACTACTCCTCAAACACAGAGATCATATGTACATTAGGGACGTCAACAGCCGTCTGTACATAACCGATAGCACCAGGAATTTGCTTCACAAGATCCAGCAACATTTGTTCGCTTTGCACTATTTGAGGCCCCCGAGCCCTACCAGTGTACTCCATACGATCCCAACCTTTTTTGAGTTGGTGAGGATAAACTTTTAATAAATCTCGACAGAACTGACGATGAGTATCACCGTCAATATCCAAAACAAATGCCGTGATCTCTACACCATCAAGCCATGACAACTGTCGCAAGCTGTAAATCGCACGTAATGAATCAACGCTGATTTTCTCGATTTCCACACTATCATTTACGACCAAAACGACAGAGGTATCTGCAGCACGCAAAGGCACCGATAATACCGTAAATATCATAGCCACAACCATTATCCACAAACGTGCTGACACACAACTCCCTCCTAATTCAAACAGGACAACGTAAGTATAGATGAGGATTAACACATAGCACAGAGAAGGGAAATGCGATTAACCGAGCTACCAGGACAACGATTTCTTAACAAAAGGGATGGTGATAAGTCGTTGCTCGCTAAGGGAAAGTGCATCTAACGTCTCTAGCACCGCTTGCAGTGATAAAATATCTCGAGGTGAGCGCTGAATAATGTATTCAGCAACTTCAGGTGCCAATTGGAAACCGCGTTTATGGGCATCAGATATCATAAATTCAATTTTTGCATCGTCAGCCAGGCTGGCAATTTGATAGACCTCCCCAGAAACTAATCGAGACTGAAGATCAGGCAATGCTATATCCAAAAATCTTGGTGCAGAGCTTGCGCTAACGATTAGAGAGCTATTACCATCAAATAATTTATTATAAAAATGAAAAAAGCCCTCCTCCCACAATTCGGCACCCAATAATCGGTCAATATCATCCACACAAACGAGATCAAAATGCTCCATGCCGTCAAGCACTTCGGGGCCGAACGCTAATAATTGCTCGGCCTCTAGATAAATACATCGCCGTTGAGCTAATGTGGCTAATTGACACTCTGCTTGTAACAAATGGCTCTTTCCACAACCGCTGTCACCCCAAACGAAGTAAAACCTACGTTCATTGGTTTCAGGCAAACATTTTAATGCCTTTACTAACTGAGCATTATCACCCACAACAAAGCCGTCAAAATCGCGCTTTGGCTGACGACCGAGGCTCAGTGTTAATTGCTGACCTTCTGCTGTGAATATTTTCTCAATCATAAAAAATCAATATCATTCCACACTAGCGCTGCTTGGCATTCGCAGCTTTAAGCTCTGTAATGCCCAAAAACACATATTGAACACCGCTAAGAACACATAATATCGCAACGATTAAGTTACCGGCTCCTAACAAGGCAACAGGCACCTCAAATAGTGCCAAACTGGCTAATACTATAAGCCCCTGCACAATCATCAAAAATGTACATGCTTTACCAAGCAATGTCGGACGCCCTTCAAAATGCCCAACAAAAAACCAATACAATAAGGCTCCAGTGAAAATAAAAATATCCCTTCCTACTACCAAGTAGGTCAACTCAATTGGGATATGCCCCAAAATGCCTAATACAACATAAGATGCAACCAATAACATCTTATCTGCAACAGGGTCCGCCACAGACCCAAACCAACTGTACCATCCAAATTGCCGAGCTAAGAAGCCATCTAACCCATCTGTTATGCCTGCAACAAATAACAGTAACAGGGCGCCTAAATATTGTCCGTTATACAATATGATGACAAAAGGCACGACGAGTATCATGCGCACAACGGTAAGGAAATTTGGTAAGTGTCTCAGCACTGAATTATCCCAACTACCCTTTCCAACGATACAATAATACCGTTCTCTGCGGCGTCTCGGGTGCAGGTAGAATTTCTGGTGCAGCCGACTCACTATCGAGCAACCCACTACCAATCAATTCGCCATCAACGATCAACACTCTGGGGTCAGCAATATCCGTCGGTAAAGTATCTGTTATTTGCACGGTATCTGTGGGCTGCAAACTCACTATTGGGGCTACTACATCTAGCAACGCCAAATGCCCATCTAACTTCAATGATTGTTGTAATTGTTCTTTGTCACTTTCCAAATAGACTTGAAATGTTAATACGTCGCCATTTAACTCTTGCATTTGAACTCGCCTAATTGCTACAAGTCCCCCTAGATACTTCGACACATCGGCATAAGATGTTAACTGTCGAATACCGCTAATTTGCAACGTAACGGCATCGGTTTCACCCGCAGAAGCCAAAATCGCGAATTTAACAGCCATTTGATCTGCAGCCCAATCAACTGCCTGTGCTATAGCATCATTCGCAGTATCACCTTCGCTATCAAACCACTCGCTTTGTCCATCAACATTTAACGTCCAACTACCAACCCAGAGACCATCATTGTTTTGATATACCTTAGCCATCAACACTCCAGTGGCGGGATAACGACTCGATGCTTCAATGAGCCGATCCGTAAACATACCCCATATATCCCCAATAGATACAACAGCTTGATCTTGTAAGTCATATATTGGCATGCTTAATGGCAAACCACGCCGGTGGCTTTCTTTCAATAACAAGCTGCTTAGCTCAACAGACGAAGACGGACTAACCAGCTGCCGTTGCCCTTCAAGCTCGGCCCCCAACCATAACAATACCTCCGGTCGATTGCTTGCCCATATAGGCAACCCCGCACGCCTTAGCAATTGATTGATCGCTTTAGGGTCAAATTGAAGCTTAAGGAGCAGCTCTGGTGGCTTGGGCACATCGACAGTTGCCTCGCCAAACATAGCCCCCTTATCGGTATCTGAAGCCAGGCCAAGCAAAGAGTTTACCCCTCCAGGGTGCACCGCTAGACTCTTTGACAACAATTTTTCATAGCCGAACTGTAACAAATACCTATCCGGCTTCGAAAGTGCTGTAACGATGTCAGGGGACTCAATTGCATGAGAATTACCACTCACACGAACAATAACCTCCGCCAAAGCATCTTGGGTCGCACCACGAAACGTTTGGGAATCTCTATCAACCACTTCTACCTGGGCATCATAAAGACCCGTTATTTCAACGGCATGGGCATTTATTGCACCCATCACCCCAACTAGCAGAAAAGAGATGCAAAAAAACCAATCTATTCGATTATTTCTTCTCATTTACAACACCTTAGCAGGCACCCTTATGGTTTGACTCTTTTGTTAACCTCAGATCAAGCCGCTAAGTTTACACGCTCACGTAGGCACATTAAACCTAACAGGTAACGAATAAGCGGTTAAACATGGAAAATAAGACGTTAGATATTGGGTACATCTCATACTCCTGGTAGAATTACGCTCCTTATTACGGTCGGTGCTCCATATTTGGCTCACCATCCCCTTCTCACAACTGAACTCAAGACCTAATCACTATGGCTGACAAGCAAGATTCTACGCAAAAAACGTCCCTAAGCTACAAAGATGCAGGGGTTGATATCAACGCCGGCAATGAATTAGTTGACCGAATTAAAAGCGTAGCAAAACGAACACGCCGACCAGAGGTTATGGCTGGCCTAGGTGGCTTTGGTGCTCTTTGTGAGATTCCTGAAGGTTACACTCGCCCTGTACTGGTTTCGGGAACCGACGGTGTTGGCACCAAGCTACGCCTTGCGATGGATTTGAACAATCATGCCACTATCGGCATCGATTTAGTCGCAATGTGTACAAATGACCTCATTGTTACTGGCGCAGAGCCGCTGTTTTTCTTAGATTACTACGCTACCGGTCACCTGAACATCGATGTTGCCGCCAGTGTTGTTGAAGGTATTGGGACAGGTTGTGAATATTCTGGCTGTTCATTAGTTGGTGGTGAGACGGCTGAAATGCCAGGTATGTATGAAGGCGAAGATTACGACCTTGCTGGTTTCTGTGTCGGTGTTGTAGAAAAAGAAGAGATTATCACTGGTAACGACGTTAGCGCGGGTAATGTGCTAATTGGCATGGCTTCATCAGGCCCACACTCCAATGGATACTCTCTAATTCGTAAGATCATTGAAGTCAGCAACGCTGACCTTAGTGTAGAGCTTGACGGGCGAACCATTAGCGACGCACTTATTGAACCAACCCGTATTTACGTAAAGCCATTGCTATCCCTATTTAAACAGCTCCCTGTAAAGGCACTTGCTCATATCACAGGTGGCGGCTTATTAGAAAACCTACCTCGCGTGCTGCCAAAGCACACTCAAGCGGTTATTGACACTAAGAGCTGGAAATGGCCCGCAGTCTTTAGCTGGCTGCAAGAAAATGGCAATGTAGAAACAGAAGAGATGTACAGAACGTTTAACTGCGGTGTAGGCATGGTTTTATGTGTTTCTGCTGACAATGCAGAAAAGACGTTAAAGCACTTAAATGATGCTGGAGAAACTGCATGGGTTATTGGGTCAATTGAACCAAGCTCTGACGTAGAACCTAAAGTTCTCTTTTCTGAATAAGTTGGAACACCGCACCTATGCAAACTGCTCCATCAAGCCCCGCTTCCATCGTTGTTCTGATATCAGGCAGCGGGTCTAACCTACAAGCTATTATTGATGGTGTCGAAGCTGGCACCATTTCTGGTCAAGTAACCGCCGTTATCAGCAACAAATCTGACGTAAAAGGTCTTGAACGAGCCGCAAAACATGGAATTGCCAGTTATGTACTAGACCATACGGAGCATGCGGATAGAGAAAGCTATGACCAGGCGCTTAAAACCCTCATCGATCAACATAACCCTCATCTTATTATCCTTGCCGGTTTTATGAGAATACTCACTGAAGCATTTGTTCAGCATTACGAAGGGAGAATGTTGAACATTCATCCATCTTTGTTGCCCAAGTTTAAGGGTTTACACACTCACAAGCGTGCGATAGAAGCCCAAGAATCGGAACATGGTTGTAGCGTTCACTTTGTCACTCCAGAGCTCGATGGAGGCCCCATCATAGGCCAACGAAAGGTAACCATTGATGCAACAGACACGGAAGATAGCCTTGCAAGCAAAGTTCAAAAAGAAGAACATTTTCTTTACCCACTTTGTACTAAGCTGTTTACCGAAGGCCGCTTACAATTAACTGATACAGGCCCCACCCTTGACGGTATAGCAATTATTGAGGGAGGATTAGACCTAACTAACACGGACGACCTCTAGATTGAAAATTTACCGTTGCTTGCTATCGATTATTGCAGCTGCTGCCTTGCTCTACAGTGCAGCAGTGCAATCAACAACACCCGCCCCTTCAATTACAACAAAAGCTGAGGCTGTTACATCGCTGGCAGCTGCACCCTCACACTTTTTCCCCATCCCTTTTACTGCTCAATACGATGTATCTCTTAATGGAAGTAATCAGTTAAAAGGTTCTCGCACCTTATCTGAATTTCAAAATAGAGAAGGTGAAAAAACATACACGCTAGAATACAAAGCTGAGCACCTATTATTTAAGATAAAAGAGCAATCCACCTTTCAATGGGTCAACAATAAACTCGTATCTCAATTGTACAAATCAGAACGCTCCCACCTCTTCGGCTCTCGTAAAAAAAGCGTACAATTTGACTGGTTATCTAATACAGCCAACTTCACCTATAAAAAAAGAAAAGGCAGCTTCAACATAGAGCCTGGCGTAACAGATCCGTTATCTACGTTGTTTGTAATCGCAACAAAAATCCAACAAGGAATGACGAGTATCAGCGTACGCGAAACCGATGACAATGACATTGAAACCCGCGAATACACTGTTGACGGCTCAGAAATACTAGCAACACCTATTGGCTCACTAGAAACAATCAAAGTGTCCCTTAATCGAAGAGATTCAACGCAAATTTGGCTCGCTGTCGACTTAAACTATCTTGCCGTAAAAGTTCGCAAAGAAAGTAAAAATGGAGATACTTACGAACTTAATATTCGAGAATATGAGGGGCCTAAAATACCGAGAGAACCGCCCAATTTTGAGACAAAGAAAATAAACAGCGACATATAAAAAAGGGTGCTAATTAGCACCCTTTTTTATATAAATCAATCAGTTACGCTTTAGGCAAGGTAACACCTTTCTGCCCCTGATACTTACCACCACGGTCTCGGTAAGATGTCTCACAAGGCTCGTCAGACTCAAAGAACAACATCTGAGCAACACCTTCATTCGCATATATCTTAGCAGGCAATGTGGTTGTATTTGAGAATTCCAACGTTACATGACCTTCCCACTCCGGCTCTAGAGGGGTTACATTGACAATAATTCCACACCGAGCATAGGTCGACTTACCCAAACAAATCGTTAGTACATTTCGAGGTATCCGAAAGTATTCAACAGTTCTCGCCAAAGCAAATGAGTTAGGGGGAATAACACACACATCCGCCTCAACATCAACAAAACTGCCTTCATCAAAGTTTTTCGGATCAACTGTCGCTGAGTTGATGTTCGTAAACACCTTAAACTCTCGAGAACAACGCACATCATAGCCATAGCTTGAGGTGCCATAAGAAATCAGCCGGTTGTCATTCGCGTCTAAGCGGACTTGACCAGGCTGATAGGGCTCTATCATGCCCTGCTCTTCGGACATGCGGCGAATCCAACGATCAGACTTAATGCTCATAATGTGTTTACTCAATCAAAAACCGGGAAAGCCCGCAATAATACACGGTTAGAGAGGGAAGGCAAACACTACATCTATGATGAGCGCTTAACGAACTTCGAAGGGATTATCGTCTCGAAATGTACCAGCAGCCATCGCAAAGGAAAGCAGAATAATGCTGTTAAAAAATACGGGGATAATCAAAAATGCATACCCTAAACTCTCAACAGCAGGCCCACCAATAACTGCCGTCACCGCCGTCGCCCCTCCAGGCGGATGCAAACAACGCATAACATGCATAGCAATCATTGCTACCGGGATCGCGATTGATGACGCTAATACATCATTGGATATCAATATGCAGCAACTGACACCAACAAATGCTGAAACAAGATGCCCGCCGACCAAATTCCATGGCTGAGACACCTTCGCATGAGGCAACGCAAAAATCAGCATAGCTGAGGCCCCTGTAGAAGCCAGTATCATGGGCGTATGCTCAGCTTCCAATATCATTAGACTAAAAAAAGACGCAACAATGGTCGCTACAAACGCCCCCACAACGGTTGCCAACTGCTCTTTTAGTGACATTTCTTCCATATATTAATCATCTTCCACCGAAATCACTGGGCCAGCTGCCATTTTCTCTGCAGCATCAGCCGCCAAAGCCCCAACAATACGATACGCTATCAAACGATAACGGGTGCTGATATCACTATCGACATCAGCACTCACGCTTGGCTTACCCGCGTCAGCCTGCTCTCGAATAGATATATCTAACGGCATACTACCTAACAATGGAACGCCGTATAGATCCGCCATTTTCTGCCCGCCACCAGTACCAAAAACGTGTTCCTCATGACCACAGTTTGAACAAATATGAACTGCCATATTCTCAACCATGCCCAATACGGAAATCGATACTTTACGAAACATCTCAACACCTTTCTTAGCATCAAGCAAAGCCAGGTCTTGCGGAGTTGTCACTATTACAGCGCCGGATACAGGCACTTTCTGTGACAAGGTCAATTGAATATCACCCGTTCCAGGGGGCATATCAACAATCAAGTAATCAACGTCTTGCCACAAGGTTTGCGTGATCAATTGCTGCAACGCACCACCCGCCATTGGGCCACGCCATACCATCGGAGTCTGCTCCGTCACCAAATACCCCATAGACATCGATTGCAGCCCATGAGCAATAATCGGTTTAAAATACTTTTCATCCTGTACTTCTGGGCGAGTACCATCCTTTACACCAAGTAATAAGGGTATGCTTGGGCCATAAATATCCGCATCTAATATACCGACATTTGCACCTTCCGCAGCCAACGCTAATGCTAGATTAATAGCGGTGGTCGATTTACCCACCCCACCTTTACCCGACGCTACCGCAATAATGTTTTTCACTGTCGACAAGGGTGAACCATCATCCAAGCTGTTTGCTCTTTCAACTCGCCAGACAATTTCTACATCTGCCATAGCAACGTCTGGAACTTCAACCAACGCTTGCGAAATCACATCGGATAACGCTTCTTTTGCCCCTTCTATTGGATAACGGAAAGCCAGCTTCAATTTCACAATAGAGTTTTCAACACTAAGAGCAAGAATATCCGCGACCTCTCCAATGGCTTTCTGAGAAAATGGGTCTATCGCCGTCAAAATGGCCGATTGTAAAGTAGCGGTAGAATCAGTAGTCATATAAATGCCTTATATAAGGAAACGCCAAGGGGTATACATTATCCAGTGACAAGCTAACACTGACCAAGAGCTAGTGCAATCAAGAGTGCAATCAAGGACCGAGCAATCAGGAAAATTCCGTGCATGAAATGCCCGGTACCGTTATAGTTAGCGGCTTATTGAACCGTCCATGTCGAACCTCATTAAAGAAAGAGCTTTATTATGTCTCGCACGCCCCGTGATATCTTAGTTACCAGCGCCCTCCCTTATGCCAACGGCCCTATCCATTTAGGTCACATGCTTGAGTATATCCAAACGGATATTTGGGTGAGATATCAAAAGGTGCGTGGAGAGAATTGCACCTATGTTTGCGCCGATGATGCACACGGTGCTGCCATCATGTTAAAGGCGGAGCAGCTCGGATTAACACCAGAGCAACAAATCGCCAATGTTCAAAAAGAACATGAACGTGATTTTGCAGGTTTTCATGTGGACTTTGATAACTTTCACTCGACTCACTCTGAAGAGAACCGAGAGCTATCAAGCCTTATCTATCAGAGAAATAAAGATAAAGGGTATATCGTAGACCGCGAAATAACTCAGTTATTTGACCCAGAAAAAGAGATGTTCCTTGCGGATCGATTCGTAAAAGGAGAATGTCCGAAATGTGGTGCGGCAGATCAGTATGGAGATAACTGCGAAGTATGTAGTGCGACCTATGCTGCGACCGAACTAAAAAAACCATATTCAACCGTATCGGGTTCAACCCCAATAGAAAAACCAACAACCCAATTGTTTTTTGACTTACCTCAGTTTCAAGACATGCTGAAGGAGTGGACTCGCTCTGGCACCTTGCAAGAAGGTATGGCCAACAAGTTAAGCGAATGGTTAGAAGCAGGTCTTCAACAATGGGATATTTCTCGCGAAGCGCCTTATTTTGGTTTTGAGATCCCTGACTACCCCGGCAAATATTTTTACGTTTGGCTCGATGCTCCAATAGGTTACATGGCCAGTTTCAAAAACTTATGTGATAGAGAAGAAGGCCTCGACTTTGATCATTACTGGAAAAAAGACTCCAACGCAGAGCTTTATCACTTTATTGGCAAAGACATTATCAACTTCCACGGTCTATTTTGGCCCGCCATGCTAACCGGGGCTAACTTTCGCACCCCGACTGGCGTGTACTCTCACGGCTTCGTTACTGTTAACGGTCAAAAGATGTCCAAATCTCGCGGGACATTTATTAAGGCAGAAACCTATCTTCAACATCTAAACCCTGAGTACTTACGATATTACTACGGTGTGAAGCTGGGCAATCGAATAGACGACATAGATTTGAACCTGGAAGACTTTGCGCAACGCGTCAACTCAGATCTAGTCAACAAGCTAGTCAACATTGCTAGTCGTTGCGCTGGGTTTATTAAGAAGAAGTTTGATAATACGTTATCAGAAAATATTGCGGCTCCTGAGCTACTTAAAGAATTCCAAGACAGCGGTGATGTAATTGCTGATTTTTATGAAAACCGAGAATTCGGGCAAGCACTACGAACCATTATGTCTCTCGCAGACAAAGCCAACCAATATATTGACGAGCAAAAGCCTTGGGTTTACATCAAAGAAGAAGATAAACAAGAGCAAGTAAAAGACACCTGCTCTATGGGTATCAATTTATTCCGTATTTTAATGATCTACATAAAACCTGTATTACCTATAATGGCGGCTGATGCTGAGGCATTTTTAAATGTTGCACCATTATGCTGGGATGACAAAGACCAGGTTCTTACCAATCATGAAGTTAAAAAGTTCAAACCACTCATGCAGCGCGTTGAGATGGACAAAGTTAACGCCATGGTTGAACAATCCAAAATCGAGGCAGAAGCGGAAGCTCTTCTCAATAAGCCTAAGGTAACCCTTGACCCAAATAGCCCTCTTGCCCTGGAGCCAATTGCCGACGAAATCAGCTTTGATGATTTCGCAAAAATAGATTTGCGTATTGTTAAGATTGTTAAAGCAGAACATGTTAAAAAGGCGAATAAGTTACTTCAATTAACCTTGGATTTAGGCGGTGAAGAACGTAATGTATTTGCAGGCATAAAATCTGCCTATAACCCTGAAGACCTAGAAGGGAAATTAACCGTTATGGTTGCCAACCTAGCACCGAGGAAGATGAAATTTGGAATGTCGGAGGGCATGGTATTAGCCGCAGGGCCAGGTGGCGAGGACATTTATGTCTTATCTCCAGATTCAGGAGCGATACCAGGCATGCGTGTTAAGTAGATAGTACGCAGAACATAGTGACGATGAAAAGAATTCGAGCCACCATTAGCGGCCAAGTACAAGGTGTTTATTACCGCGCATCCACTGAGACAGAAGCTCGTCGCCTTGGCGTAACGGGTTGGGTTCGCAATCTTGCAAATGGCGACGTGGAGTTTGAAGCGGAAGGACAAGAAGATGCTATTGATGCTTTGATTCAATGGGCGCATCAAGGGCCAGCAATGGCCCAAGTAACCCGTATTAATATTGAAACATTACGGACATCAAAAGAAAACAACGCTTTCGATATCCGTTATTAGCACTCCGCAACACTACCCCCCTGCCCCTTTACAAAACGATTAACCCTCTTTAAACAACGCATTCCTAAAACTCGTACTAAAATCCCCTGTCGCCTGCAAATCCACCAATATTGTTTTTAACCCCCACTGCAATCGGTTCACTAGTACAAATGGTTTTGGCAAGTTCATTGATTTTTTATTCTTGTTTTCATAGATAAAAAAACGATTGCCTTCCTCTTTATATTCTTTGGTATAAGTAAAAGGTTCTTCCGAAGTGATGGGAGCCAAAATAAAACCGTAAAGGTCCCACTGGTAATCCCAATCAAACTTCGCCTCATTACCCACAAAACCCATTTCCCGGATAAATATTTTAAAGCCCTTTTTGTCACCCGCTAGAACAGCCTTTACCATCGATCGCCAAGACTCTAGAAATTCAGGTTCAAAGTAACGAACACAGCCAAAATCCAAAAATACAACTTGCCCATCATCGCGAAAAAGATAATTACCTGGGTGCGGGTCACCGTTAAAAAAGCCGAATTTAAAAATAGACTCATAACTCATACGAAACAGTGTTTCAGCGGCTCTATTTTTTGCTTCCTGAGATGCTGAATCTCTGAATTCATAAAACCCTTTGCCTTCCATGAACTCTGTCACTAGCACATTATCCGAACACAACGCCTCTACGACGTTAGGAATAATAATTTTATCGTCATTAGGCCAGCACGTTAATGCATATTGCTGATTTTTTGCCTCACGCTTATAGTCACATTCTTCAACGATACGGTCATGTAACTCTTTAAATATCGCCTTGCTGTCAACCGACATCCCCATCACTGAAGAGGCCATCGCAGTCATGGGTACAAATTTATCAATAATAGACAAATCACTACTGATCGCCTCTTTTACCCCTGGATATTGTATTTTAACAGCAACGGCTCGGCCTTTGTACATTGCCTTATGGACTTGACCAATTGAGGCCGCAGCCATCGCTTCAGCTTCAAATGACTCAAATACCTCTTCTAAAGGTCGCCCTAGTTCTTTCACCAGTAGCGACTTTATCTCATAAAAAGGTAATGCACTGGCTTCGGCTTGTAACTTTGCCATCACCCGCTGAGCTTCAGGTGGCATTTGTGGCGTCATATAACTGGCCATTTGACCAAACTTCATCACCAAGCCTTTCAGCTGATCCATATCCTCAAACAGTTTTAGTGCCGCATCAACAGCATCTTTTGTTAACCGTTCTCTATTTTCAATCACCGAAAGGTCTGTATTAAGTGCATCATCAGCAAGATTCACTGCACTGCTTGAAAAAACCCCTTGGGTTTTATGCTTGATAAGTTTTTTAGCAACGCCAACGCCTAACTTGGCAGAAAGTTTAGCCGTTACCAATGTACGTTGGCGAAACCCCTGTGCGACTGATGTGAATTTTTTATCCATAACACACTTCCTCCTTTAATATCCTCAAGCAACAAGACTAACAGACTCTTCTTCTAGTTGTATATCCCAAAGCCATACTCGCGTTATGATAACTACTTAGCACACAAAAACCACGCCATCGCAAACTTGAAGCAAACGCCAATGAACACAACGTCACTACTTAACGCATTGTTATCACAATTCCCCGAACAACTAGATCAGTCGAAGTACGCACTAGAGCAACACAGCGGTGATGAATCTTGGCACCCCAAACAACACCCCATTGCTGTTATATACCCTACCTCAACTCAAGACGTGAGTAACATTGCCTCCTTATGCCACCAACACAATGTTGCCATGTCAATTTTCGGCGCAGGCACAAGTGTCGAAGGGCAATCCATTCCTGCTCCTGACTCTCTTTGTATTGATATGTCTCGAATGAACAAGCTATTAAATCTTCACACTGATGACCAGGACTGTGTAGTGCAGGCAGGCCTAACTCGTCTGGAGCTAAACGCCCAGGTTAAAGACCAGGGGTTGTTTTTTCCCGTCGATCCTGGAGCCAACGCGAGTATTGGTGGCATGTGTGCAACAAGAGCCTCAGGCACTAATGCTGTAAAATTTGGCACTATGAAACACAATGTCCTTGGCCTTACCGCTGTTAGCGCAGACGGTACTATTTTCCATACGGGAGGAAGAGCCCGTAAAAGTGCCAGTGGTTATGACTTAACATCCCTGCTGATTGGTTCTGAAGGAACCTTGGCAATTATCACAGAGGTTACGTTACGGCTTCAAGGTATTCCCGAAAATCCCGCCGTTGCCACCGTTCAATTTCAAAACCTTGAAGCCCTAACTCAATTGGTATTCCAGGTTCTGCAGGTAGGTATCCCAATTGCACGTATTGAATTATTAGATAAGCCCGCTATCACTGCCGTCAATCAATATGCACAACTACAACTGCAAGAAAACCATACGTTATTTTTTGAATTTCACGGGAGCCTGCAATATATTCAAGAACAAACCAATACGGTAGAAGCGTTAAGTAAGGAGTTAGGTGGCTCTCACTTTTCTTGGGCCACACAACAAGAAGATAAAAATCGCTTATGGAAAGCCCGGCATAACGTATTATATGCCGCCAAAGCAACCCTCCCCAATAGCACTGTATGGACAACCGATGTGTGCGTTCCTGTTTCAGCTCTCGCACAGTGTATTTTAGACACTCATGAGGACATTCAAAACAGTGGTTTATTAGCACCTATCGTGGGGCACGTCGGTGACGGCAACTTCCATTTACTAATCGTTATTCCAAATAATGACGAAGATGCAATGCAACAAGCTAACACGCTCAATGAAAAACTCATCCACCGTGCCCTAACGATGGGAGGAACCTGCACTGGCGAACACGGCATTGGTAAAGGAAAAAAACACGGTTTAATCGAGGAGCACGGTAATGGTGTTGA
>CAJXXT010000049.1 GCA_913063495.1 uncultured Gammaproteobacteria bacterium
AATATGCGTATTTCATATTGGTCTGGGTAAGTTGCTTGATGTTCTTTGAGGAATCGAGTTAACGGTTTTTGGAGTAGATAATATCGAGTGTCTTCACTAGAGGTGACGTACTCTTGGATCAATCGGTTTTTTGATAAAAAATCCACACTATCTTGTGTGTTTTCTATATGGGTATTAACCGTGATATCAAGTTGTTTTGCTAAGCTGCTCATTTGAGAACGAGCAGATTGCAGTGCCGTATGCTGAAGATATTCGTATGCTGTAATGCCAATTCCAAGAATGGGTATTAGTATCAAAGGGATAAGTATGCCAAGAAGTTTTGTTTTTAGTCTCATTTTTCTTGGAATTTATTTGATAACTCGCATATAAATTTCATTGCGTTTTTTTTGTTTTCTTGGAGGGAGTTCAGCGAAAGATTCTGACTTGTTTAGGGTTGCAATATCAGGGTAAATAGCGGTGTTATTCAAAAAACTTTTCTCCAAATGAGCTGCGGCACTAGAATTCGGAGAAGCAAAATATAGAGTTGATGCTAATTGGGCTGCATTTTTTGGGGAGTTAATATAATTAATGAAGGCATAAGCAAGTTTCTTGTTTTTTGAAGTTTCTAAGACTGCGATATGATCAACCCACAAGTTAGTGCCTTCCTTGGGTACAATAAATTCAATGTTTGGATTTATATCTTTTAACGCTAAACCATCACCGTTGTAAATCATTGTCATCCATGTCTCACCAGTGACTAAACTGGATTTTTCTGAAAGGTTGATGTAACTGTATTTTGATACAAAAGGGCGCTGTTTTCTTAGCAGTTTTTCAGCCGAACCGAGTTCAAAAGGGGTTGTTGAGTTTGTGGAGTACCCTAGAGCCTTTAATGCGAGACCTAAAGTGTCACGGCTATCGTCAATCATGATGATTTTGTTTTTTAATTCTGCTTGGGGGCGAAATAAGTCTAACCAGCTGGATACGGGGGATGAAATTTTGTCTTTTCGATAAGCAATGCCAACCGTTCCCCATAAATAGGGAACAGAATAGGGGATAAGAGTTGTATCCTGCCAACGAATGTCAATGTTCTTTGTGTTAGGTGCTTTTTGATTGTCTATGGACGCCAACCAGTTGCGCTTAATATAGGTTTTGAAAGACACATTGGAACCAATGATGATATCAAGGCCTTCTCCGCCATTGGTTGAGATAAGGTATTCGTCTTTTAATTCATCTGTTTCGTAGAATACCTGATGAATATTGACGTTGTATTTAGTTTCAAATGAGGTGATTAATTTTTCATCGAAATATTCTGACCAATTGTACAGGGTGAGTATTTTTGTGGATTCTTTTTCTTGCGATGGTTTTGATTCTTGTGCAACAACGATATTGCTAAGAAGCAATAGGGGCAGCACGCTAAAAAACCGCACAAGTTGTGTGAAAGCAGGCATAATCCAATCCAAATAAGGTCTTTTGAGACTAATCTTTATTAAGCGTAGATCAAGATTCTACTGATAGGAGCCTGTAAATGAAGAAACCCAGCTTACCTAAGCGCAGATTGGCGATGTTAGGTCGACTGATTTCTCAAATATTGTCCAAAGAGCCATTGTTGGTTACGCCAACCATCGAACGTGACGCGTTAACTCGGCTCCATGGTCGCTTGGAGTTTGTTCGTGACATTAATGGCGTGGCGCACCTTTACGCCGAGATTGAATCGGACTTGTATATTGGGTTGGGGTATTTGCAAGCAACTGAACGATTTATGACCATGGATACGCTGCGTCATGTCGCAAAGGGGCGTTTAAGTGAATTGTTTGCGAATGTGCGATTGCCCGCGAGTGTAGAGCGTGTTGGCGGATTAAGTTTTAGTGATTTTGATGCTTTTTTACGTCCACTCGGTTTTGAAAATGAAGTGAAAAGAGATTACTCCAAGTTATCGATGGCTTCTCAGCGCTGTTTAGAAGCATTTGCTCAAGGGGTGAATGATGCGTTAGTTCAGATGAACGGTATATACCCGCCAGAGATGTTGTTAACCGGTAAGGTTATACCTTGGACTGCAGAAGACTGTTTGTTAGCTGCAAGAGCGAGTGCATTGGTTGTGTCCTTAACAACGCTTGAAAATGAGCTGACGTTTGACAATATAAGAGCTCAAGAGGGGGATGATATTGCAAAGGCAATTTACCCAGATGCGCCGTGGCATGATGCTCCTGATTACAGCCAAGGTGGTCAAGCAGAAATACCCGATGGGCCATTGGATACGCCCAATATGGGCAGTAATAACTGGGCTATTTCGTCTGCATTGACAAAGTCAGGGGCACCGATCGTTTGTAATGACCCTCATGTACCCGTGATCCCCGCTCCAACCTATTGGCATCATGTGCATTTGGAGTGCCCAGAGTATTCTGTCCAAGGGGGTATGTTCCCCGGTTATCCGGGCATGGGTTTTGGTCATAATGGCCATATGGCCTGGGGGTGTACAACGGTATTTCGGGACGCTTGGGATTTAAGTCGTATTGAGCGTATTCCTGACTCCCCTGGACGTTATCGAACGGTTGATGGCTCAGAAAAAATAACAAATTGTCGTGATACTGTAAAAACGCGTTTTGGCAAATCAATAGCAATAGAGTGGGAAACCTGTTCTCACGGTATTATTTATCCTGGTTGGGAGCACGGTGACAGTGAGAACGGAGATAGGGTTTCACTGGCGCTTAAGTTTATTGCTTGTAATCATGCTGCACATTTTGATGGCCATCGACAATTATATGCAGCCAATAATGTAGAGGCTATCCAGGGAGCACTTGAAAAGCTTAATGAAGGCCCTTTTGACTTTAATATGGTGTATGCCCATAAAGATGGTCATATTGCCTGGGAGCAGGTTGGACAGCTTCCTAAACGGAATAAAGATGGATTGTTTGTTCGTGATGCTCATGATCCTGATTCTGTGTGGCAGGGGTATTTGGATTTTTCTGATAATCCGAAAATTATTAATCCAGAGCGTGGTTTTGTCGTTACCGCCAATACAGATACGTGCCAAAAGCAATACCCTCTTATCGCGACGCGGGTACATTGTGAGCCTAGACACAGACAAGAGCGAATCATTGAATTGATTCGACAGCGCGATGATCATGATTGGAAATCCATGGCGGCAATTCAGCGTGATGTTTTTGCGGATTACGCGTTACCCATGCGAGATCGTTTATGCGAGGTGCTAATGCACTATAGCAATACGGCAGGTCATTTAGCGGCAGGTCTCGACCATCTAAGGCGTTGGGATGGCCAGTTTACGATAGATTCTATCGGCGCAAGCATTTTTACACTGACCCGAAAGCTATTATCTACGACAATTTTCTTTAAGGTATTGGGAGATACCTCTGCCAAGCGGTTTACTCATGGTCAGCTTGCCGTTCCTCGAATAGGGCATCTGTTGCTTAATAAGGATGATCCTCTATGCGATATTGTTGTGAAAAAAAGTGGTCATGATATACCGTATTTTATTCAGCAAAGTTTTGAACTCGCTATAGATCAACTAAGACGTGATTGGGGTGGGGATATGACTGAGTGGCGATGGGGAAATATACACCGGGTCCGTATCGGCAGCATTATGGCGGAATTACCGGATATCGGTAAATTTAAAGTTGGTAAACCATGGGTTGCTATTGAGGCTCCTATGTCAGGAGAAGCCAATACCGTGTCTCCCTCTGTAACAACACCGGATGGAAAACGGTTGCGAACATTAATCGGGGCAACAAGTCGTTTTATTTGCGACCTTTCTAAACCCAATGAGGCTTGGTTTGCACATAGCACAGGGCCCGCTGCAGATCCTAATTCGCCGTTCTATAAAGAACTTGCTCAGCAGTGGCATAAGTTTGAATATTTTCGATCAGCATTGTGGAATGCTGATAAAGTGCCCAATGTTGTGGAGAGAGTTATATTGCTGCCTTGAGAATGAAAGTAAGAGTGATGATAAGAGTGAATATACGATAATAGAGGTGTTCTATTTGCCAATCAGAACACTTGAGTAATACTGAACATAGTAAAGCGTACATAGCAGAAGGAAGGACGATAGGATGAATTGGTTGCCTCAAGTGAGCGAATTGCTCGCCGGAAAAATTGATGTTAATGAAACAATACTGTTAAAAGGCTGGGTGAGAAGTCGTCGAGATTCTAAAGCCGGTTTTTCATTTTTAAATATTCATGATGGCTCCTGTTTTGACGGTATCCAAGTTGTTGTGGATAAAGCGTTGTCAAACTATGAACGTGATGTTCTTAAATTGTCTGCGGGTTGCTCTGTATCCATTCAGGGCACGGTTGTAGAGTCCCAAGGTAAAGGGCAGTCCATTGAAATCCAAGCAACAAGCTTGGAGGTGTTGGGGTGGGTCGATGATCCAGAAAGTTATCCAATTGCCAAAAAGCGACATACCTTTGAATATCTACGTACTGTTGCGCATTTACGCCCAAGAACCAATACGTTTGGCGCGATGGCACGTTTGCGAAATACGTGCTCGCAGGCAATCCACCGATATTTCCATGAACAAAATTTTTGTTGGGTAAATACACCTATTATAACCGCCAGCGATTGTGAGGGGGCGGGAGAAATGTTTCGGGTAAGTACGCTGGATCTAGAAAACTTGCAGCTTGCTGAGTCAGGTGATGTGGATTTCTCAAAAGACTTCTTTGGGGGTGAATCTTTTCTAACGGTATCTGGCCAGCTAAATGTGGAGGCGTACTGCCTAGCATTGTCGCGGGTTTATACCTTCGGTCCAACCTTCAGAGCGGAAAATTCCAATACCAGTCGGCATTTGGCTGAGTTTTGGATGGTGGAGCCTGAAGTGGCTTTTGCGGATTTATCTGATATAGCCTCGCTAACGGAAGATTTTTTGAAGTATGTCTTTACCGCTGTGTTGAATGAGCGGGAAGATGACATGGCCTTCTTTCAAAAGATGGTGGATAAAGAGGCGATAACGCGACTAGAGAACGTTGTGACATCGGAATTTGTGCGTATGGATTACACTGATGCGATAAGCATTTTAGAGGGATGTGGTGAAAAATTTGAATATCCGCTGCACTGGGGCGTGGATTTGCACTCAGAGCATGAGCGGTACCTTGCGGAGAAGCACGTAGGCGCCCCTGTTATATTGATGAATTATCCCAAGGACATAAAAGCCTTCTATATGCGAGAGAATGATGACGGGAAAACCTGTGCTGCGATGGATGTATTGGCACCAGGTATTGGAGAAATTATTGGTGGTAGTCAGCGTGAAGAGCGCCTTGATGTGTTGGATGCCAAAATGGCGGCACAAGGGTTGAGTGAAGAGCTTGGTTGGTACCGGGATCTGCGTCGTTACGGTACAGTGCCGCATGGAGGGTTTGGCTTGGGGTTTGAACGGTTATTGAATTATATTTCTGGTATGGATAATATTCGGGATGCGATTCCATACCCTAGGACGCCACAGAACGCGGACTTTTGAATGTTGTGCTGATAGGGTTATCTGAATTTGTCACTGCCCCCTAATGTGCTTTGTTTTTTTGCTTAGCCATTGATTTTATAATTTAATCAGTAAAATCAATGGCTTAATCTAATCTATTTGCCCGTTTGTTGTTATCCCTTGTTGCCTATTCTTGCTCACTTTTTTGTTATTGGGTTATCCAAAATATTTTCTTATGCTAAAGTAATTTGACGTTGAGTGATTGCGATAGCTTCTTATGTGACGGTCTGTATCAGAGTTTGTATTGGATCTTAATTCAGGCTTTTTAGCGTTCTGAGGTAATAACGGCACTGTAATGAAATTGTTATCTCGTGGTGCCATTGCATTCTTTTATCTTCTGCTAGAGTTAGTCGATAAGCATTTAATTTATCTAAAAAACTTAATTACCCAATCTTAACCTCGAATCTAAGGCCGATTACTTATGTCTGAGCATAACCTTACGTTGAGTGATCCGCTGCATAAGCGAATACTTGCGTGGATTGATGAGCGATTTCCATTCGCGAATGCCATTTTGTTTTTTGTTATATATCTCTGTGTCGCTGCAATTGCTCGCTTCTCCGCTAGTGAGAATGCGTTGGATGTATCATTGGTCGATGTTATTGGTTGCCTTGTTACTTGGTCGTTTTTTCTTGTATTAAGAGTGTTTGATGAACATAAAGATTACGAATTGGATGTTCATAATCACCCAGATCGTATTTTACAAAGTGGATTGATTACATTAAACCATTTACGCAATATGGCTATTGTCTCGATTGTTGCACAGGTTGTCTGGTCTTTGACTAGAGATTCTGGCTTTGGTCCTACAATGACTTCTTGGTGCATTATGTTTTTCTGGACATGCTTGATGGGTAAAGAGTTTTTTTGTGGGGAGTGGTTGGAAAAGCGCCTGACGCTTTATGCATTTTCCCACATGCTCGTTATGTTATTGATTATATGGTGGATTTCTAATATGGCGGCCCCTGGGTTGTCATTAACACCAATGGTTATGGTAATGATGTCGTTGTCGTTTTTTGGTGGGTTTTGTTTTGAAATTACGCGAAAAACACGTGGGCCAGAAGAAGAGCGAGATACGGTAGATTCCTATTCAAAAGTATTTGGTACGAGAGGTTCTGCGTGTGTTGTCATTGCTTTGCTCTCGGTAATGCTGATCCATCAAATTGTATTAATGAATCTAATGATTCCCGAGGGTTTTTTGACGGGGTACGCGGTGATGGCCCTATGTTTTGGTTTAGCCATCAAACAGCTGGTTAGCTTTATTAAAGCCCCCTCAGAGAAGGGAAGGGAAAAGAACGAAGCAATGATTGGAATTAATATGTTAGGTGGCTACGTTATGTTGATTACGGCGGTGATTATTGTACGCGGTGTCAATTTTTCAATGATATAAGAGGATGAATTTGTGAAGTCAAAAGTTATGATTATTGGTCCTCGATATGCCTTTGGGGAAGAGCATGATGCTTCGGTAGATATTGTTATTGATGGGCATACAATGAATGCGGAGCCCCATGATGTGTCTAAAGGGAATTTCTCAATCCTGTTGTCAGATAAGCCTACGTTAGCTTTGGGTTCAGTCGTTGACAAAATTACGGTTACTGCGGGTGGGGAGATATACTCTCTCAACAATATGGCAGTAAAAAGTTTAGTTACAGATGATGATACAGGTAAGTACAAAGTGGTATTTTCTTGTGATGTTAATGATCGAGATAGTCATTCTCAAGTATGGGAAATCTGTTATTACTTGAGGTCGGTTCCTCGGGCTGATAATTCGGTTGCTTATGATGAGAATAACTTACCTAAAGTACCTGCGCGTGGATTGTATACAGAAGATGCCCGCCAGCAACGTTTGGCTTTTGTGCGTGAGAATACGGCTTCGGCATTAACAGAAGTCGAGAACATTACTCTAGATCCCAAAGCGTTAGTAAGTAATATTGAAGCATTGATTGGGTCAGTAGAAATACCGTTAGGTGTTGCGGGCCCATTACATATTAAAGGCGAATATGCCAACGGTTTGTATTACGCACCAATGGCAACATCAGAAGGTGCGCTGTTAGCGTCTGCAACACGAGGAGCCACGGCTATATCTCGCTCTGGAGGTGTAACTACTCGGGTGTTAGCTCAACGGATGTTACGTGTCCCAGTGTTTGTGTTAACAGACCTTCCTGCTGCATTTTTCTTCTCTGAATGGGTGAAAGATCACTTCAAAGAGATTTCAGATCAAACCAAGAAATATTCTAACTATGCTGAGTTGATTGAAATCGAAACCCATGTTTTAGGGCGCTCTGTTCACGTCCGTTTTATTTATGAGACAGGAGATGCTGCGGGTCAAAACATGACAACCACTTGTACCTGGCAGGCTTGTCAGTGGATTATTGGAGAAATGTCACATTTTGAAGGCATAGAGTTCGAAAACTTTATGGTGGAGTCTAACTTATCGAATGATAAGAAAGTGACGTTGCAATCGTTCCTAAAGGGGCGAGGTGTACGAGTATTGTCTGAATGTATATTGACTCGGGAAATTTGTGAACAAGTACTAAAGGTCACTCCGAAACAACTGTATTCGGCATTTAATAGTTTTGTTGGCGGTAGTATTGCGGCAGGTATGGTTGGTATTAACATCAATATTGCCAATGTTATTGCCGCAATGTTTACAGCAACAGGACAAGATATTGCCTGTGTGCATGAGTCATCAATTGGCCAATTACATATGGAGTTGGTGGACGATGACGAGGCTGTTTATGCAACGCTAATGTTGCCTAGTTTGGTAGTGGGCAGTGTGGGGGGAGGGACGAACCTCCCTCAGCAGCGAGAATGCCTAGAGATGATTGATAGCGCAGGGGCGGGTGGTGCAAAACGATTGGCAGAGGTGATTTGTGGGTACTGTCTAGCGTTAGATCTCTCAACATTATCAGCAATCGCGAGCGATCAGTTTGCACGAGCTCATGAAAAACTAGGACGAAATCGCCCGGTGGATTGGTTAAAATTGGGTGATTTGAATGTCGATTTTTTCTCGGCAGCAATGAAGTCGTTTTTACATGACAACAAGCTAGTTATTAGACAAGTCGAAGAGCGTCATGTAGAAAATATGGGCAGCAGTATTATTACTGAGCTGACCGCGCATAAAATTAATAAGTTAGTAGGACATTTTCCATTTTTATTGGAAACGGAAGGTGGTGATGACATTAATGTCATGGTTAAAGTCAAACCGTTAGATGATGAAGTGATTTTGATGCTAAATAGTATGGCATCCATGTGTGATCCGCGACTAGCGCAATCTTATAATAAGTTTAAGAGTGAAATCGGATTTAAAGGCTGCCATATCAAAGAGCTTGAGGTTATGTCTCAAACCGATGAGCGTTTTACTCGGTATGCTCCTAAAGTTTACGGCACTGTCGCAGATGCATCACGAGAAGCCTATATTATTGTTGAAGAACATCTGCAAGATATGATTTTGATGGATACCGCCGATGATACTTCTGGATGGGGAAGTCAGCACATCAAAGCTGCATTGAGTGGTATTGCGGAGGTGCACAGCATTTGGTACGGGCGAGAAGAAGAGCTTATTGCCAAAGAGTGGATAACCGACGTTCCTACTCGAAATATGATGATGGAAAAAATTCGTTTGTGGGAATTGCTTGGTGCCCATGCAAGAGACGAATTTCCTGAATGGTTTACCGAAGAGGATATGGAGACACACCGGAAGGTTGTTTACACCTTGGTAGATTGGTATGGCGAGATGGATACAATGCCGAAAACGCTAATCCATAACGATTTTAATCCTCGTAATGTTACGTTCAGGGACGTTGGAGGAGAGCTTCGATTATGTGCATATGACTGGGAGCTGGCGACAGTGAATTTGCCTCAGCATGATTTGGCGGAATTTCTTACGTTTACTTTGCAGAGTGATGTTACTGATGACGAAGTGAGTGAATATATTGAATTTCATCGTTTGGCATTGGAGAAAGCGACGGAATCCAGCATTGATAGTGTTCAATGGCGAAAAGGTTATCGACTTTGCTTATTTGATCTTTTACTAAATCGAATACCAATGTACGTCATGGCCCATACATTCCGCCATTATGATTTTATGGATCGTGTTGTTAAGACATTTAGGCGTCTCTTGGATATTGAAAATGAGCGAGGAAAATAAATGAAATCGAATATCTATTCCTCACGACAGGCATCGGCTTTTGGCCAAGATGTTTTGGGTGGTAAAGCGTATAACATGGCTTGGTTGTCGCGAAATGGGTTCCCTGTGCCAAAGTGGTGGGTTTTAACAACGACTGCGTTTCAAGCACATTTGCAATCAATCGAGTTAGAGGCTTGGATTGATGACCAAGTTATCGATCTGAAGGGTGATAGCAATCTGCAAGAAGTAACAAAAATCGCAGAAACGATTCAGGACAAAATTGGACAGCATGAATTATCTTCTGAATTAAAATCTGAGATTGAAACTGCTCTGCCAGAAGAATGGTTGCAGGATACTTTTTTGGCCATTCGATCATCGATTCTTGGTGAGGACGCAGAAGGAGCGTCATTTGCAGGACAAATGGACTCCTACTTGTATCAAAAAGGACTAGAGGCGATCTTTGATAGTGTGGTTAAGGTATTGCAGAGTGCCTTTAATGCAAGGGCTCTCATCTATAGGCTTCAGAAAGGGTTGCCAGTAAGGGATATCCAAGCTGCGGTGATTATCCAAGAAATGGTGGATGGTGATGTGTCTGGTGTCATGTTTACGGCACACCCCATATCAGGAAGTAGAAAACATGCGCTGATTTCCGGTACCTGGGGGTGTGGGGAAGGCATTGTCTCTGGATTGTGTAATACCGATGAATACACAGTTCACTTAGATGATAATACCGTTGATACAACGATTAATGAAAAAGATGTGTCGCTAATATTTGATACAAAATCAGGTTTGGGGACTCAAGAAGTTGAGGTAGAAGAATCTCGCAAGATGATTGCTTGTTTGAGTGAAGCAGAGATTGTTAAGCTGAAAAATATTGGGAAAAATATAGCTGAGAAGTATCATTTTCCTCAGGATATTGAATGGACGTTGAAAGATGGTGAGTATTACATCTTACAAACTCGTCCGGTAACGTCATTACCGCCACCGTCAGATTCAACAGAAAAAACGGTGGTATGGGATAATTCCAATATTCAAGAATCTTATTGTGGCGTGACAACGCCACTGACATTTTCGTTTGCAAATAAGGCTTATGCGACAGTATATGAGCAAACATGCCGATTGTCAGGTGCAAAAGATGATCTGATTAATGATAACAAGGATATGTTGGAAAACATGCTTGGGCTCATTAACGGACGTGTTTATTACAATATCAATAATTGGTATCGAGGGTTGTTGTTTTTACCATCGTTTGGAACCAACAAGGCCGACATGGAACGAATGATGGGGTTGGAAGACCCTGTCGATATGGTTAAAGATACAACGTTATCCTTGCTTGAAAAGCTAAAAAAGCTACCGCAGATGTTTAGAGTATTATTCGTTCTGTTGCGCAATTTTCGGAAAATGGATCTTCTGGTTGTTGAATTTAGGGCATTCTTTAAAAAAGCATACGATGACGTTAACCGCAATCAATTGCATTGCAAAACGATTGGTGAGCTTATTGGCATGAGTCGTGAGTTAGATTCAAAGCTACTTGATCGATGGACGACACCTATCATTAATGATTTCTATGTCATGATGATGAATGGAAAGGTGCATCGTTGGTTAGAGAAGGCAAAATTAGAAAACATTGATGTTTTGCAAAATAATTTGTTATCAGGTGAAGAGGGTATTGAAAGCACTGAACCGACAAAAATGTTACTGTCAATGTGTGATGCTATTCGTTCTGATGCATCATTAAAGGCGTTGATTGAAACAACAGAGAACTCACATTTACTTGAAGTCTTACAAGTCGAAAACGAAGGTTTTTATCGGAAATGTTTAACGTATATTGAGTTGTACGGTGATAGAACGATGGGGGAGCTAAAGTTAGAGTCTAGTACCTTACGGCAAGACCCCGCGTTTATGTTTGCAATTTTGAAGAATTTCCTTACTCGAGAAGATTTAACATTAGATACTCTTTCCTCCAATGAAGCAAAGTTCAGGCTCGATTCTGAAGAAGAAGCTTTTTCAGCCGTTCGACGGTTAGGTGGACGTAGTCTGGTTAAGTTCAAAAAGGATTTAGTGAAGTTAAGGGCAGCTATAAAAAACAGAGAGAATATGCGTCTCGCCAGAACACGAATGTTTGGTTTGTATCGTGATATATATTTGGAAATTGGTGAGCAATTGACTTTTTATGGTTTACTAAATGAGCCTAAGGATGTCATGTATTTAACGGTGGAAGAGCTGTACGCCTATAACGATGGTCGTTCTGTGCAGACATCATTTAGGCCTCTTGTAGCTGCAAGACAAGAAGAGTTTCTTGGGTATGCTGATAAGGAACCTGCACACCATTTTTGGACGCGAGGAGCTGTATATCATCACAATGAATATACCTATCCTCATGCAGATAATGTAAATATCGAATTGTCTGCAACTAGTCTTAAAGGCACTGGTTGTTATCCAGGTATTGTTGAAAAGAAAATTCGATTGATTTTTTCTCCAGACGATGAACTTAGTGTTGATGGTCAGATTCTTTGTACTGTTCGTACGGATCCTGGGTGGGCACCTTTGTTTCCAACGGCGGGGGGGATAATTGTTGAGCGAGGGTCTACATTGTCACATTCAGCCGTTGTTGCTCGTGAACTTGGGATTCCTGCAATAGTTGGTGTGCCAGGACTGACAACTATTGTTAAGGATGGAGAAAACGTGCGAATGGATGGAAGTACAGGCGTTATTGAGAGATTGGATGTTGAAGATGAAGAGGTAACTGCTGACGAAGTAATTGCCGACGAGAGTAAAGATCAATAGTAAATCCAATTTTTCGGCTGGAAGTGATTGATATATGAATAGCGGAAACTTTGCAGAATATATTGTTAGAGGGTGCCTCAAGAATCCTGAGATGGTGGCAATTCGATATCCTATTATGGATGGAGAAAAATTGCTGTCGGTTGAAACAGCTACATTTTTTGATATTAATAATAAAGTTTCAGCTTTTCAGCAGGGGTTGAAAAAACAAGGTTTTCGACCTGGAGATAGAATTCTATTCGTGATCAAACCTTCGATATCAATGTATTGTTTGATTCTGGCGTGTATTGCAAGTGGATTGATTCCTGTCTTTGTTGATATGGGGATGGGGTTTAAAAAAATAAAGATGGCTATCGAGGATTCTGATGCGAAAGCTGTTTTTGGAATGACAAAGTTGCTACGCCTGTATTGGATTTTGGCCCCACTTCGAAAAATGAAACGTTACAATGAAGGGGACGCTATATTGGGGTGTCAGTCATTGGAGACACTATTGGATGTTAGTGGGAGCGGGGTAGTTGATTTTATATCTAGAGTTTCATCCGATCATTGTTTGATTACTTTTACTTCTGGTAGTACAGGAAGGCCAAAAGGTGCTGATAGAACCCATGAATGTTTAATTGAGCAGCATTTGGCAATTAAGGCTCAGTTAGAATTTTTGCCTGATGATACGGTATTAAGCTGTTTCCCCATATCAGTCCTGCATTACCTGGCCTGTGGTGTTGGAACGGTTCTTCCTGAAGTCGATTTTTCGAGAATTGGAACACCTGATGCCAAACGAATTATTAAACAGCTTGAAGATCATAATATAACATTGATTGGCAGTGCCCCTGCATTTATTGATGTTGTAGTTAAGGAGTATGAAAAAACTGGTAGGAAAAATACGATAATACATACGGTAGTTATTGGAGGGTCTACGGTTCCTACAGAATTAGCTAAACGTTGTTTTGACGTCTTTCCTGAGGCGGATGTTCAGATAGTCTATGGATCTACGGAGGCGGAACCAATAAGCCATATTGAGCTCAGCGAGTTACTGATTGCAGACTCAAATGTGGGTTTTTTGGTGGGAAATCCGGTAAAAGAGTGCGAAGTCAAAATTGTTCGTTTACCTGAAAAATTGCAGTATTCGGAAAGTGATGTTGTTGAAAATGAAATGACGATGGGTAATGTTGGCGAGATAGTTGTTAGTGGAAAGCACGTGCTTAAACAATATATTGATAACCCTATAACAACAGCAGAAAGCAAGATTAAGCGAAAAAATGGCATGGTCTGGCATCGAACAGGTGACTACGGTTTTATTGATGATGAAAATAATATTTGGTTGACAGGAAGAGACAAGGATTTATTGCAGTATAACGGACAGGAGATAAACAATTATCCCGTTGAAAAGTGCCTGGATAGAATTACTGGGGTTAGTCGAGCTGCGATTCTAATGTGTCCAAAACATATAGCCTTAGTGTTGGAATGTAGTGATAACGTTTCACCATCAATGAAAAAAGAAATTGAAGACATTATTTTTCCAATATCAATAAGTGATATTAATATTTTTAGAACTGAAAAATTACCAGTTGATGGACGTCACAACAGTAAAATTGACAGGCCTTTACTACGATTACAAATCGAGGACGGTGACTTAATGCCTGAGTGTGGGCCTGATATTGATGATGGTCGGTTTTATGGTGAAGATCAGACGGGTATATCTAGAAATAAAAGATTGAAGGTGTTGGTATGGGCATTTTTATCTGTTTTGGGAGTGCTAAGTATAACTAGCGACTCGCTAGGGGATGCGATAGCTGTTTTTCTAATAGCACTATATATACAAATTCCTATAGTTATCGGCGGTGTCCTTCACATGCTTTTCGTATCTAAGGATTGGTTACCTCAGTTAAAAATCCCTCTTAATGAAATGCATTTTGGAGCAAATAAAACATGGAGGGGAGCAATAATTGTTCCAATACTAACGTTGTTTGGCGCGTATTGTTTATACCCGCTCGAGTGGATTCAGACATTGATTGCTGGAGGCTCGGCTCTTGACGATGTGAATCTTTTTTGGATGGGAATTGTTGGAGGGGTTGGGTATATTTTAGGTGAACTTCCCAACTCAATGTTTAAGCGAAAACTTGGGATCGCACCAGGAGCAACGCCAAAATCGTACAAAGCCTTCTTTTTGGCGCTAGATCAGGTTGATTCTGCTGTAGGTGTCGCCTTGTTGTACGGCCTACTGATGGGGTTTAGTTTTGTAACGTGCATAATTTACGTGATTACGTTTCCATTTGTTGCCCTGCTAGTAAAACACTATTTGCATCAATTCCAGTTAAAAGATAGCGCTAGCTAACTATTTTCTTGCCTCTAGTTTCATAGGCATTCCATTGAGTTCGGTAAGGGTTGTGTGTGCTGCGGCAATAGGGGTATAGCCGTTAAGTTTGAGCTCGAAACGTGGAAGCAATACAGACATTAGAATAGACATTTCGATAATTGCGAAATGATAACCTATACATAACCTGGGGCCACCGCCAAAGGGAATATACGCATATTTGTGGATCTTTTTTGACTGGTCGCCTAGGAATCGGTGTGGATTAAATACCTCAGGTTTTGGCCAATAATCTGGATTCCTATGTGTTATATACGGTTGTATGTTGATTCTTGAGCCTCCAAGAATATCAAAACCACCGATGATGTCATTGTTAACGGATTCTCTAGGGAAAGTATGGACAGAGGGGTAAAGACGCATACCTTCTTCAATTGCCGCTTTCATTAGTTTTAGATTTTTAAGGTCGTCCTCTGCTGCTGCTCTACCTCCTAGGGCATGTTTTAGTTCATCAACTAAGTCATTTTGATGTTGCTGGTACTGATCTAACAATCCCCAGAGCCATGTAAGAGCGTTGGCTGAAGTTTCGTAGCCAGCAAGCATTAAGGTGATAATTTGATTTCTTAATTCAAGATCGTTATATCCCTCACCACTTTCTTCATCTTTCGCATCCATTAACATCTGAAGTAAGTCATTCTTAGGTTCAGAATTTTTACGTTCAGAAATTATGCTAGACACCGTTGAGTGTAATAAGGATACGGCATCATCTGATGTTTTATTTGCAGGGTTAGGTAGATTAGGGAAGTGTTTTCCGGCAAGCCTTGCTAGTAAATTAAAATTCCTACTTTCTTCATTAACAGTGTTACATGCTTTTGCTATATCTTTTTGTGTCTCGCCAATACTAATACCAAGCATCGTTTGAGTGATAATGCTAAAGAGCACTTCGCCCATTTCTTCGAATACATTGATAGTTTGTCCAATTTTCCCTTCCCATTTTTTGGCCAGATCCTCAGAAAGACTAATCATGGTGGGTATAAGCCCCATTAGTGCTTTTCTAGCGAATTGAGGTTGTATGATTCGACGTTGTCGGGTCCATTCATCTCCATCTACCCCAATTAATCCCCCTTTAAATACCTGATCGAGCCTTGATACATCAAATGCTGGCTTTTTGTAATTCTTGGCATTTGTTTGTAAAACCTGCTTTACATATTCAGGTTCTGATACTTGGTAACCATATTTCCCAAATTGCTTATATCGAACTAATCCACCGTGAGTGTTTGCGAGATGCAAGCTGTATCCAAGAATATCCTTTTTTATGTTTTTATAGATGCCTAGATAAGGAAGGCCGTTTACAGTAGGGGGGTTATTCATTTTTTGTCTCTGTTACTGGCTTGTTATGTCAAGATGTGCGTAGCTTTATATTATAGCACCACTCTTAGTGTCGCGAATTGTGGCGTAAGTGTTTTTTGGCTTAAATTCACTATACTAATAACGTCAGTCTATAGGAGGTGACATGAAAATACCTTTTCTTGAATTTAAAGACAGTAATAAAATTGAAAATGATACATGGCAGGAAATTTTATTACTGGCTGCCGATGAGCTTAGCAGCACAGATGGGTTGGTCGATGCACTTAAAAAACGCCAGAAAATTGCTTTATATAAGTATAAAGGCGATATAGTCGGAATAGCCGCTCTTGATATTTTGGCTGAGGAATTTGAAGGTAAAAAGGTGTGTTCTATTTATACGGGGAATACGTGGATTAGACAAGATTGGCGAAATAAGAATTTGATACAGATATTGTCCTTTGTTGCAATGATTCGAGCAAAATTCAAGTATCCTTCCCATAGTTTGTTTTGGTTTTTTGGTAGCAATAACTATATGAGTTATCGCTTACTCTATAATAATTTCGAGGATTACTGGCCTAATCTTGAAAAAGAAACACCCGAATGGGAGATGAATTATATGCGCCATTTAGGTGTTGTTTTTTTTGATTCGGCTCTTAACGTCGAAACATTGGTTTGGAGTCAAGAAAATGCCAGATCTTTTAGGGACGGAGATACGAAATTAACAAGTAAACAAATGAACGATCCCTATATCGATTTTTATGTGAAACGTAATCCAGGGTATGTTCATGGGGATCGATTAATGTGTATGGCGCCTTTAGATAAAAAGACTATACCTCATATTGTAAAACTCAGTGTCCGTCGGTTATTGAAAAGTAGGAATAAAAAATAATAGTTTCTGTATGATGATTAATGGTTTTTGTGTCAAATATTTTTTTAGAGGTGGCTGTGAATAATATACTTCGTCCCGTTTCTGTAAGTGAGTTGGCTCATGTTAAATTGCATGCGTTAACGACAGCAAATTCAATCCTGCAGGGTAAGCTTGATCAGGAAGTTTTTAGAAAAGCAATATGCGTAAGTTTAAAACGTCACCCTCTTGCTGGCGCTACAATTCGATCGAATAATAACATACCGTCATTCTTTAAAAGGGTAGAGGTAACGGATGAGCTTAGCATTGTCGGTGTTGAAGGGTATGGTTGCGAGGAAGAAATATTTGAAGATTTTATTAATACACGCTTAGCCATAGAAAATACGTTATATAAGTTCTTATTGATTCGTTTTTCAGAGGATAGGCATCGTTTGGTTTTTGCATTTCATCATGCTATTTGTGACGGACGGTCTATATACCGTTTTTTTATGGATTTAATTAGTAATTACAACAAACTTGTTTCTGGCAAAAGTGTAGAGTCAAATCTATTGGAGTTGGCTCCACCAATAGATCGCTACTCGCCTGATACCGTTACTTGTATATCAGATGATGATATCGTTAACATGATCCAAGAAGAGATTGATGAAGCAGTTCCAGAGAATATCTTCCCTATTCTAATGGCTCAAGATGATTCAAGTAAGCTTCCCCCTAGAATAAGAAGGCATAGTTTACGTTTATCTCCTGAACTTTCTTCTCTATTGATAAAGAGTGCTCGCAATAATAAGGCTACAATCAGCGGGGCGTTATCTGCTTCGTTGCAATATGCAATTAAGAAAGTAGGCAAGATGGATGGGGTGGAAAATACATTGTCTATCAAGTACGCCGTTGATTTGAGAGAGCGGTTTGCAAGTGATCAAAATCAGGATCAATTGAATTGTTATGTTATAGCATTCAATGATTTTCAAAAGTTGCAAGTTGATTTTGATGCCAAAAACTTTTGGAAGTTAGCTGTTAATGTCAGTCAATCATTAAAGAAGTATGCAGCCTCTGACAGTGCTTTTGTAAATATAAGGGCTCTCGGAATCGATAGGAAACCGGTTAATGCGCATGTTGCCTCTATGCTATCCAATATTGGACGGATTGATTTAGACAGTATTTCAGGTGAACTTGTGCCTGAGAGTTTTGGTATTCAGGGCGTTGTAATGGCCCCGTGTATTATCATCACTGCAGTGTACTATTTGGGCGCTTTACAACTGGATTTTTTGTATACAACACCTTGGATTGCAGAAGAAAAAGCAATACAAGTTTGCGGTGAGATAGAAACTATATTAAAAACCGTGGTAGAGAAATATTAAATTGAAAATTAGTGATTTCAAGGTAACAAGGGTAACGTGGTAAATGTTTTATGGCGAATACAGGATTTAAATCTAACATCGATAACGATGAATCAAGATTCATAGTGAAACTAAATTTCGTAGATTACATAACGTTATCCAGTGTAATCACTACGAGCTTGGCTGTAGTTTCAGCTTTAGAAGGGTATTTATATTTTGCAACGGCTTTGTTGTATCTTGCCATGCTTGCTGATGCCTATGATGGTATTTTGGCGAGAAAGTATGGTGTCGAACGCTCATTCGGGCGCTATCTTGATGGGTTTATGGATGTGTTGATTTACTTGGTATCACCATCCATTGTCTGGTATTTATCGGGATTCACTGGGTGGTTTGGTATTTTTTTGATGTTGATGATAGCTGCTGGTTGTATTCGTCTTTCAGTATTTAATGAAGTCGGAAATATTGAGGAGTCTGATGGTTTAAGCTATTTGGGAATGCCAGTGTTTTGGAGCGTTTTTATTTTAGGTATAGGTAAGATTTTGTCAATGTGGCTACCGCAAGCGCTATTTTTTGTGTTGCTTGCGATAGCCCTCTGTGTTTTCTCCTTTTTCATGCTGTATAGAGCACGTTTTTTTAAATTCAAATCAATGAATCAAATATTAGGCATTACCTTAGGGGGAGCTAGCGTGTTTTCATTAATTGAGATCTATGGGCTTACTTTCGGGTAGTTTTTTGCCATAACTCTTAGGGTGTTGTGAAAGCCGCGGGGCTTTGAGTCGATAGAGCCTTCTGTAATTTCAGAATTGGGTGATTCTAGTTTGTTGATGAATGCTGTCGTGTTTTAAAAATCTACATATTGCGAAATAAAACCAAACGCTATAACAAATGCTAACATTATAACCGTGGAATCTAACGCAGTGCTGTGCGATTATTGAGCACTTATAGAATTAGTAGCGTATCGGGTCCATAGCAAAACGCGCTAGTCACGTATTTATATACTAACCCCTAATCTATGTAGGTGTCCTGGTGGGAAATTCGGATTACAAAAGACTCTCTCGTTATGTTTCAAGTTACTTGGGGAGCCTGAAGACACATGAAGTGTGTATAAATGACCAAGAATGGAAATACATAGAGGGCGGTAAGGGTAAGGAAACAATTATCTTTATTCACGGCTTGATGGGCTCCAAAATGTTGTGGCGTAGTTTTATGCAGCACTACATGGCAGATTATCGTGTTATAGCCATGGATATGCCGGGGTTATTTGTTGAGCAGCGCTTGAAAACCAAGCGTCATACATTTCGAGAACTGAGCAATTGGCTGGAGTTATTTCTCGAGCACTTACAAGTCGAACGTTTTCATTTGGTAGCTCATTCCGTCGGTTGTGGCGTTGCAACTCATTTTGCGAGTTCGAGGCCCTCAATGGTTAGCTCCATTACCTTGTTGAACCATTTAGATGTTTGTTCTGATAACAATGCTAGTGCTGATGGAAATATACGTGCCATTGACGGATATTTGGAGGATACAATACCGACGGTGTTGGATTCATTGGATGCGTGGAACAACCTGTTTTTTAAGATGTTTTACACGCCACCCAAGCTGCCCCAGGTTATACAGCGCTATCGCTATCGCTCATTTATGAAACATTATGACGGGTTTGTGCGGGTTGTTGAGGAGTTAAACGAGTTAAAACCCATGGCGTTGTCCTATTTACGCAAGCTCAAGTGCCCAGTGTTAACAATTAATTCTACTCATGATCGCTTTTCATCTGATGATTTCTATGAAACGTTAAAACACCAGCTGCCATGTGGGCGGCATGAAATGATAGAACGCTGCGGACATATGTCTTTTATTGAAAAACATGATCAAGTGGTTAATAGCCACCAAGAATTTATTAGAAGTATGGATTTGGTGATGCCTGTACCAGCTATGGAGCTATAGTTAGAGCGATTAAGCATTTAACGTTCTGTTATTTAAGCATAGGTATTAAAAGGAGATAAATTTGAGCAATGGGTCTTATCAAAAAATATCCCACATCCCGGGTAATAAAGGGTTACCATTTTTGGGGCACTTACTAAGTCTACTCACTAATCCCGTCGAGTTTGCGAAGATTAGGGCTGAACGTTATGGGTTGGTGTCTCGTTTTAGAATACTGGGTCGGAATAGTGTGCTGTTATTGGGGCCGGATGCTAATGAATTCGTCACCATGGATAAGGGTAAGGTCTTTTCATCAAATGCTGCTTATGCACCTTTTTTGGGTGTGTTGTTTCCTGGTACATTGGGTTTGATGGATTTTGATAATCACAGCCGTCAACGCCGTATTCTACAAGACGTGTTTAAGAAGGACGCGCTTAATGATTATGTTGAGTTAATTAACGATAACCTTGAGATAATGTTGGCGAAGTGGGAGCAACAAGTTGATAGTCCTCGTGATATGCTTTTTCAGCCTGAAATAAAACATTTGTTACTCGGGCAGGCTGCGGAGCTTTTTATAGGTGAGTCATTAGGTGATACTGCAGATCGAGTTAATCAGGCGTTTGTGGATTTAGTTTGTGGGGCTGGCGCGGTACTACGTTTACCCATTCCCGGTACTGTTTATGGTAAAGCATTAGTCGGGCGAAAATATCTATTAGCTTTTCTGCATGAGCATCTAATTAAAAAGAGAATCAGTACTGGTAAGGACATGCTCTCTCATTTAATTACGGCGAAAAATGAGGATGGTGAAGTTCTTGATGATCAACAAGTTATTGAGCATATGTTGGGAATGCTGAGCGCTGCTCATGATACAAATACTTCAGTGTTAACAGCTGTTGCCTATGCAATGATTCGGTACCCAGAAATTCAAGATAAAATGAGAGAAGAGGTGAGAGGGATTAATAAAGATCGACTGGATTATGAAGACTTAGCATCACTTACTTATTGCGGTCAGGTGTTTAATGAGGCTCTGCGGATGTGGGGGCCGGCTCATACCTTGCCTCGTAGTAGTATTGGGAAATGTGAATATAATGGTATTCATATACCTGCAAATACAATGGTGTATATTAGCCAATCCTATACGCACCGTATGAAAGAATATTGGACGAATCCAGATCAATTCGATCCTGATCGTTTTTCAGCGGACAGAGCCGAGCATAAGCAACATCGACATCTGTTCATGCCGTTTGGTGGCGGAGCACACAAGTGTATTGGTATGCGTGTTGCGGAGATGCAAGCTAAATTGTTTCTGTTTCATTTGTTAAATAAATTTGAACTTAAGGCCTGTCGTGATGATTATGAGTGGCAATTAAAGTACGCCCCGTTAGGTGAACCAAAGGATTATCTGCCATTAAAGTTGAGGTTATTGCGAGATTAGAATGATTGATCTGGATTACAAAAACTTGTCACGTTATGTGTCCAGCTATCTTGGTAGTTTACAATCGTATAGTGTTGATATAGATGGTCAGGAGTGCAAATATTTAGCGGGAGGGGAAGGGGAAACGATTGTATTTATTCATGGGATTGGTGGGTCTAAGGTGTTGTGGCGTAGCTTTATGCAAAGCTATGTTGGTCGTTACCGTGTTATCGCTATTGATGTTCCAGGTTTATGTGTAGATGTCCCCTTTAAAAACAAAAAACATAGTTTTCGAGAGTTGTCTCGTTGGCTTGCATTGTTTCTGGAAAAAATACAGGTACACAATGTGCACCTCGTTGCACATTGTGTTGGCTGTTGTGTTGCAAGTAATTATGCTAGCTTATACCCTCAAAAGGTAACGAGCGTTGCTTTATTAAATCATCTCGACGTTATTAGTGAAAAGGCCATGAATATTGATGTATACATGGTTGAAGTTATGGATTCGATTATTAATAAAGGAGGTGAGACCAAGTGGGATGAATTTATGGTGGGACTGTTCTATTCCCCTTTGAGGTTTCCCCTGTTTTTGAAGAAGTATCGAGAGCGTTATCTCGTGAAAAACAGAGATCATTTGGAATCGCTTTTTGTTGAAATAAGGCGTCAGTTTCCTTTGGTTATGGGGTACTGGAGAAAAATCGAGTGTCCAGTCCTTACTGTTAACAGTAGCCATGATTTTTTTTCATCTATTGAATTCTATAATAGCTTGAAAACAAATATCCCCTCTGGGCAGCATGTGATATTGGAGAACTGTGGTCATGTGAGCTTTCTTGAGAAGAACGAAGAGGTGTTAGCTGCGCACAGTGTTTTTTTACGGCAACTATAGTGAGGCCAAAGTAATGCCGAAGTGACGCAAATGTTTTAAATAGGCCTGTATCCCCCGGTGATTGTCAGGCCAGTTGTTGCGTTAAACTCCTTTCTTGCCCAAATACATAATTAGCGGCCAAGTGATTGACTTGGTTTCACTGCTTTCTCCCCAAAGAGTTTTCAGCTTATTAGAGATCTCTTCGGTTGGATTGGAATTGTTGATTTTTTTGTATTCTTTAACTGCCGACCATGTATCTAAGTAGCCCGTGAGTTGAGATAAATTCCACGTTGCCTCCATAGAAAACTCTGCCACTGGCAATCGCTTATATGGGAATGTGATATCTTTATACCCTTCGTTCAGCAGCTTTCGCTCAGGAGGCCAGTAGGGGCCAACAATCGTTGAGTGAAAGTGGCTAATCAGCTTATCGATTTCCGTGCCTGTATGAATAAACTGGTATCCCCATATGGCAAGTAGGCCTCCAGGCTTTAATACACGGTCGACTGTTTTGAAGAATGCGGGGAGGTCAAACCAGTGAATAGCTTGCGCGACAGTAATAAGGTCAAAGCTGTTGTCGGGAGCATCAAGGGCTTCGGCAGGAGAAACTTTATAGGTGATGTTATCTCTGGGTTCTGCCTGTTTAATTTGAGCATCACTGGCGTCAGTGGCAAGAACGTGGCTGAAATGCTTGCTATGTTCAATAGCCGCTTGGCCAGAACCTGTGCCACAATCCCATACATTGGCTGTGCCTTTGCATTGATTTGCAAGCCAGGTAAAGAGTTCGCTGGGGTAGGTAGGCCTGTAAATTTTGTAGTGATTGGATGCGCTCGAAAAGTGATCTTTAAATTGAGGCATGCGAAGTAGCTCCTGTGTTTGTACTGTTTTTGATCAATCGCTTTTGATTTGTGTGTTCTGGTTGAATATTGAGCGTTGATGTGTGTTTTTGTTGGCTTATTCTAGGCTCAACTTTTAAGAATGTGTTAATAAACAAAATCTATTACGAAGATAGATTTTAAAAAGTGGCAGGAAACCAATCATGCTGTATTATTATTGCTTTCCTCAGTACTCCTAACAGTACACCTCTTATAAACCTCTCATATTAGGAATTTCACGATGAGCGTATTAGTTGGCAAGCCAGCCCCCGATTTTACTGTACCTGCCGTATTAGGCGATGGAACAATTGTTGATAGCTTTTCATTATCTGAAACTATTAAAGGTAAGTACGGATTAGTATTCTTCTACCCGTTAGATTTCACTTTTGTATGTCCATCAGAACTGATTGCTCTTGATCACCGCATGGATCAGTTCACTGAGCGTGGAGTTGAAGTTATTGGTGTATCAATCGATTCACACTTCACACACAACGCATGGCGTAACACTGCGGTAAATGACGGCGGTATTGGTGCTGTTAAATACACACTAGCAGCAGATATGAATCATGATATCTGTAAAGCATACGATGTTGAATCTGACGGTGGTGTTGCTTATCGTGGTGCATTTTTGATCGATACTAATGGTGTTGTACGATCTCAGATCGTTAACGACCTTCCTTTGGGCCGTAATATGGATGAGCTTATTCGTTTAGTTGATGCACTTCAGTTCCACGAAGAGCATGGCGAAGTTTGCCCAGCAGGTTGGAATAAAGGTGATAAAGGTATGAATGCTTCTCCTGACGGCGTTGCTGAGTACCTAACGGGTAACGCTGATAATCTGTAAGCGTTTCTTGTAGGTATTAGATGATCCAGGAATGAGGATGCTTCATCTTCATTCCTGGTTTGTTTTTAAATGTATTTCAACAATTCTTTAGCTGTTTCCAGTGATACTCTTCTATCTATATTCTTAATTGTTTTGTGATTTAATTCCAATCGAATCGTTGTAACCCTTCTTTCAGTTGCGTTTCCATATTCAACGATCTAATCTTTCTAATGGCTCTGTTCTTGATGTATATCAAGTTCCCGGAAGGGAGGATGAGATTTGACTTGTTCTTATTCACAGGCGTTATTGTTTCATGTTTAGACAGCATCGTTATTGGTGTTGCCCGTTCTTATCATTCGATTGAGGCTGTGGTGTGAAATTAAGAGTGAACATAAAGAATCACTGTATTTATATAAATGTTATTAGTGTCGTTTTGGTGTTTTTTACGGCTATTAACAACACCCATGCAAATTTGTTAGCGTTTCAAGGGCAGTATGGGTCAGAGTTGGAAGAGCAAGCTGCGATTAGTAATCAGCGTGTTTACGATGAGTTAAGAGCTCTGGGGTGTACTGATGGACAGACGGCAGCCACCGCGAGTTGTGGTGCTAGTGCATTTCGAGTGTGGGGCGGGGTGCGTGAGTTGGTTCATACGGCAAGGGATTTAAGTAACATAATAGGTGAGCCATCTGACTATAACCTGGGAACCAATCTTGAAGGGTTAGGCTTTGCCCTACGGTGGACGGCAGGAGAGGAATTCTCAACGCAGGAGTCAATGTCTGATAGTTTTGTGAATGGCCAATTAAGCGGACTAAGCTCTCGAATAACGGCCTTAACGCGTGGAATGAAAGGTTTTGCCTTAGCGTCAAATTATTTTCCTGGTATATCTGGGCAAACGTTGTTGGCGTCTGATGCTCTTAGGTTGGAAGGGCAGGTAGGCGGTGGGGCGAGTGGAGATACAGATAGGGTGCTCTCACCTTGGGGTGGTTTTTTTAATACGAGTTATACCTATGGTGATCAAGACGCCTCTGATTTTGAAGATGCTTATGACTTTGTCGGTTATGCCTATAGTGGTGGTATTGATTACCGTCTTAACCCCTCTTGGGTGGTAGGGGTTTCAATGGGGTATTCTGAGCAAGATATTGCATTTGATGCGAATAAAAGCATCGTAGAGGGCACAGTGGATATGACAGCATATTCCTTGATGCCTTTCCTCTTGTTTCAAGCGGATAGTTTATTTGCTACGGTTTCTGCGGGTTATCAGATAGCTGAATTTGAGACAGAGCGATTTATTCGTTACCCATCATTTAATACAGATGTCGCAAATACGGATACGGTAGCCGTAAGCGATAACGATGCGGGTATTTTTACGGCTACGGGGAGCGTGGGCTATTCCTATACCCCATCTCGATTTAGGATGCTTTCTATTGATCCATATTTATCGCTTAATTACCAGCGAACGACAATCGGAGAATACACTGAGCAGGATATTAAAAATGATGGCTTTGCTTTTACAGTCGACAAGCAAAGCTTAGAGTCAATTGAGAGTGTGCTGGGGCTGCGTGTTCAGGGCGTTGCCAGTTTTGGTTGGGGAGTACTCGTACCTTTTGTGGATGCTCAGTTTTTTAAGGAACACAATACCAATGACCATAAAATTAATGCGATCTATGCAGATGTCAGCGATAGTTTAACGGATGCGGCTCAGTTTAGTTTAGAGACTAATGGTACTGAGTCGTCTTATAACATCTATGCAGTAGGACTGTCAGCGGTTGTGCGTGGCACGACCTATACAACAGGGAACGGAGCTGCCGGTGGGATTCAGATATATTTCAGCTATCGTTCGATACAAAATATCCAAGATTATACCCAACATATTATTGCTGGTGGCGCCCGCTACGAATTCTAAAAATTAATTGATACAGACAAAACTTATGAAAACTTTGATTGAAAATAAAGTTCAACGTTTATTGCAACGACACTTTTTCTTGTTTGTTGTAACGTTATTATCGACTGTACTATTGTCAGGTTGCGGTAGTGCAGGAAAAGATGGTGGTGGGTATCAAGATGATGGTTCACCGCCGGTAGCCTCTGCTGAGGTGATCGGATTAGGGCTGCCTACCGATAGCGCTAATAATACCTATAATGCTCGGGCGAATACTGAAGTACAGCTCACGGGTAAAAGTAGTGCGGGAAGCGCTGCGCCGGTCTTGAGTTATGCTTGGCAACAAACGGATAGTTCGGGCTATACGGTAGAGCTTGTTGAACGTACAAGCAATGCAGTAGCTTTTGACACACCCAATGTAGCCACAGAGACAACGCTATCTTTTTTGCTGACAATAACGGATGCAAACAACAATACTGATACATCGACGGTGAATGTTAATGTCGAGCCGATAGGTGATGTTGATCATTTTCTGGTACCTCCAGGGATTAATAATAAAACATTTGATGTGCTAGCAGCATTGCAGGAAGGGACGGGTACTGGTGATACAGAGCAAGCTTTTACGTTAACACTTACCACAACCGTTCATTGGCGAAACCAAGCGGGCGACATGGATGAACTGGTAGTTGATACTGATATTATTAATAGCACCTTTCCTGCCTTGTTTGATGCCCCTGTAGATTATGACCCTTTGTTGGATCCAAGGAATCCAAAATTGACCTTCGTCATTCCTACCTTGGATGCGGATGATATTAATAAAAACTTTGAAGAAACTGACCGTCAGCGTCGTTTGGAATCTTATGAGTTAGATTCGGTGTATGCGGAATTATATGTTGTTGTTTCATCAAATGCAGGGGCGAGTTTTGAATTAATTGCATTGGATTCTGATGGTGATCAGATCGAACTGGCTAATTTGTTATTTGCGTCAAAGTCAGACCAACGATTGTCCTTATACTCCAAAGGGGCGGTAAAGCAACGCTCAATTATTCAAACCTGGAATGCTGAAACAGCAGTGACGTTATCGGTAACAAACCTTCGTGCACAGTTGGGGTTGGAAAATGCAATATCAGCCAACAATTATTATGCACTATTAGATCCAACAGGGGAGTTCGAATCATTTAAAAATTGGGGTGTAAGTAGAGGTTTTCTCGATGCTGATGGAGGCAGATTAACGGATGACTCTATTTCAGAAGCCTTGTATTTAAATAACTTTGACCTGGGTTTTGGTCGAGAGATGTACGTGCGAGAGGACGGGTTGGGTAATGTCTATAGCTATGTGATGAATTACCCCTCCTTGGAAAGAGGTTTGGAAAAACGTGGTGAGTTTGCCATTGTTGCGATGGAGTACAGCGATAACCCTGACCCTGTCGGTGTTAATGAAAAAATAGTGAAATTTTACGTATTTGTCCCTGATGAGCGTACGGGTGATTTTACGCGAGTTAATAGCATTAATTTTGATGGTCGTGGTGAAAAGTATATGCCTGGCGTGTGTGGTGCTTGTCATCAGGGTTTTGCGGCTGGAAAAAGCTTTGCCACGGTTGCTGATGCAGACATCAAGGCAACTTTTTTACCTTGGGATTTGGACGCGTTCTTATTTACGAAATCAGATGATGCTAACGAAGTCGAAACTACGCTAGATGTGGAGAACTTTAGTTCAGAGTTACTTGATCAATACAGTAGGGTTAATCAAGAAGCCGCGTTAAAGCAATTTAACTTGGCGGCACTTGCAACGTATAAAAGTGACAGCACACGCAATGCCGACGCTATTGCATTGATTCATGGATGGTACGGTGATGCTGAGCAGGCGCTTGATATTGACCAATTGCCTGAGGGTACGACGTTTGATGGCACCTATGTACCGGATAGTTGGGTGGGCCAAGAAACGTTATATCGCGAGGTGTTTGCAAAACATTGTCGTATGTGTCATTTGCAAGTTGCCAATGAGAACAATAATTTCGATAGTTACGATGAATTTGTTACGGAGCCCTTATTAAAAAATTATGTATATGAGCAGGGGAGAATGCCTCTAGCCCGTTTAACGATGGATCGGTTTTGGTCTGGTTATAACGGCCCAAATACCAGTGCTGATTCCGACAAGCCGGTTGATATATTGCGGGCGCATTTAGAGGGTTTAGGGCAAACGATACCGGATGCTCCTGGGGTTCCTGTACCAACGTTTATTGTTTCAAACCTCACACCTACAATCGATGATGTTGTCAGTGTTGATGCAGCGGGAAGTCTTTTTGCAGAGACTTATCAATGGCAGTTTAGTAACGCCCCACCGACATCAGTGACGAGTTTTACCAGTGACGCAGGGCTTATTAGTTCATTTTTACCGGATGTGCCGGGAGGTGAATATACTATCGAGCTTATTGTAACTAATGAGAATGGTACCGCTGTTAGCAGTACACAAACTATTACAGCCGCCAATCGCTCGCCTGTTGCTGAGTGTTTGACGGCGGATGCTTCTGGGTTACTCTCGTCTGGGTTATTGGCTGCGATACCGGTGGCAAGTGCGCTTGCAACGGATTCGTTGGGAGATGGTGGGGTAGAAGTTGTTACAGTAAATGCTGGAACGTTGGGGGACCTGTCGATTGATACAGGGAATTTAGCAGTAAGTTATCAACTAACAGACCCGTTTGTGCGTGGTATTGATACAGTGTTTTATCAAATTGCGGATGCAGATGGGAGCTTGTCCATTACTTCTTCATCTTGTACTGGGTCACCTCCTATTGGTTTTGGCGCGATATCGATTGATTCAACACCGTCAGGAACATTGGTGCCAGTGAATGTGAGCGTTGCTATAGATGATACGGATAATACCTCCGAGATTGATATTAGCTGGGATGCACCAACAGGTATAACCCCTGAAGGCTATCGCGTATTTAGGGATTCCGTGGAAATAGCGTCATTATCAGCAACACAATATACCGACTCAGGATTAGCTGATGATACACGTTATGAATATACCGTAACTGCCATTGTTGGTAGTGCCAGTTCAAATGCATCTGCTGCGGCCTCCGCCACAACGGCAGTATTGATGCCAAATAGCTTGGTAGGTAGCGCTGCAGATACGCAACAAATTGATTTGACGTGGGCTGCTCCTGCCGGGAATGTTTCGCTTTACCATGTGTATCGAGGTGTCGATGAAATTACTAGTACAACAAACCTTAATTATTCTGATAGCGGTTTGATTGCTGGTACAGAGTACAGCTATAGCGTGACGGCCAGTGATACGGTACAGGAGTCGGTGGCATCTAACGTTGTTGCTGTTACGGTTGTCCCGTTACCACCAGGTAATGCAGTGGCAACGCTGGATGCGGTTAATGATACATCTGAAATTGATTTGACGTGGGATGCTCCCGCATCGGGTGGTTTGGATACGTATCGTATTTATCGTAACAGTATTGCTATTGCTACGCCTGCAATTACAACATTTTCGGATACAGGATTAACCCCTTACACCGATTATACCTATCAAATATCAACCGTTGCAGGTTCGGAGGAGTCAACAACCGTAGCAACAAATACCGTCCGTACGGCTGCGGTGGGAACGACAGAACCTACGGCATTGACG
>CAJXXT010000050.1 GCA_913063495.1 uncultured Gammaproteobacteria bacterium
CCGCTATCCATTGCTTTTTATTGTGCGATGTTAGTAGGGGTAGGGTTTATGTCCTACATCACTTTTTGGATGGAAAAGACATTTGGTGCTGAAGCGAGTTTTGAGCGTTGTCTAACATTTATTAGTTTTACCGCGACACCGATGTTTTTTATTGGTCTTGTGGGCTTGTTTCCGGTGATATGGTTGAATGTTCTGGTGGTCATGGGGGCCGTTTGTTATAGCCTTTATTTGCTGTATGTCGGTGTGCCAATTTTCATGAATATTCCAGAGGAGAGGGGATTTATCTTTGCGTCTTCAATACTGACGGCTGGATTATGTACGTTGGTAGGCTTTATGGCGGCAACAATTATTATCTGGGGTTCAGGTATTATTCCCGCATTGGCGATTTGACCTGCAGATAAAGCAAATAGTATAAAGTGCATAAGTCAGTGATTTATGCACTTTATACTATTTTTGAATAGATATTATGCAAAGTTTTTGTTTGCGAAGTCCCAATTAACCAAAGACCAAAATGCCTTTAGGTAATCTGGGCGTACATTGCGATAGTCTATGTAATACGCATGCTCCCAGAGATCTACCGTGAGAAGAGGGGTAAGGCCATCCTCCGTGATAGGGGTACCTGCGTTCGATGTGTTTACAATATCAAGTGTTCCATCGGCTTTTTTTACCAACCAAGTCCAGCTAGATCCAAAATTGTTTACTGCTTTGTCATTAAGTTTTTCCTTGAACGCGTCAAATGATCCAAAAGCAGAGGCAATTGCGTCCGCGATTTTTCCTGTAGGTTCACCACCACCATTTGGGCTTAAGCTATTCCAATAAAAGGTGTGATTCCAAATTTGCGCAGCATTGTTAAAAACACCACCGTCAGAACTTTTTATCACTTCTTCCAAGGTTTTATTCTCGAACTCTGTCCCACCAACAAGACCGTTGAGCTTAACAACATAAGTGTTATGGTGTTTGCCATAATGAAACGATAATGTTTCTGCTGAAATATGCGGTTCTAGTGCATCCTGTGAATAGGGTAGTTCAGGTAATTCAAATGCCATAATGTTTCTCTCCTTGTGTGTATTAATTAAATCAATGGTTGTTCTTGATGTGATTGCTGGTGACCATAGCCCTCTCAAACTCAAAGTGTCTTTGATCAATATACACCTGTTATTGGGTTTGAGTATGGATTAATGAAAATATTTTTGCGTGTTCTATTTGGCCTTTCTAATAGCCATAGACATATTGATGACTCTCAATCATGAGGTAGGTGTTTGAAGAATAAGAGGGTAAGTGTTTGTATAATTTACCTTGCTACGCAGGTTATGTAGAATAGCTATTACATTGTGTATAAATGTTGATCTGCCTGGGTGTTTGGTTGGGTTAAATTGTTGATATAAAGGGAATTGTTTGGTATGTAAGGTGCTGAATAGCTGAGGATGTTGCATACTCGATATTTTGTAAAGTATACCGTTATGGTATCAAAGGCATGAATGTAAAAAATTAAGGAAGATTAGATGGGACAGAAATTTTCAGAATTATGTGATCAGCATATACAGTTTATTTCGGAGCAAAAAGTTTACTTTGTCGGGACTGCGGCAGAAAAAGGAAGTGTAAATCTATCGCCCAAAGGAGGTGATTCGCTTCGAGTAATTAATTCAAAAGAAATTGCCTGGCTAAATCTTACCGGTAGTGGAAATGAATCGGCTTCTCATGTTCTATTAAATCCTCGAATGACCTTGATGTTCTGTGCTTTCGAAGGAAAACCTTTAATACTTCGAGCTTATGGAAAAGCGAAGGTTCTTCACCAAACAGATAATAAATGGGATGAATATAGCTCCAAATTCCCTGCCAGTGTAGCTGCTAGGCAAATATTTGTTTTAGATATCAGTTTAGTTCAATCGTCATGTGGAATGTCTGTCCCATATTTTAGCTATGATGGCGATCGTGATGATTTGGCGAATTGGTCGAAAAAACAAGGGAGGGAAGGGATTGAGAAGTACTGGGTTAAAAAGAACCAGAAGAGTATTGATGGATTTGAAACAGAAATCGTTGAGCGGGCTGGAATAACGGACGTTCAACCTAGCAATGTATAACCAGCGGAGAATGAATTGAAAATCGTGGAGTATGGTAATCCAAAGGGGACAACGGTTATATATTTTCATGGAGCGCCAGGTTCACCTGAAGAATGTTCTATATTTGATGAGCATGCCAAAGTGCACGGTTTAAATATTGTTTGTTATGATCGCTTCTCTGTTGATTCATCATTAAAGAACCAGGCGTACTATAAATTTTTGGCTGACGCTATTATAGATAAGGCTAATGGAGATCAGGTAGATTTAATTGGTTTTTCAATTGGATGTCATGCAGCCATTGAGACTAGCCTTTATTTAGGAACTAAGGTTCGTAACCTATATCTTATATCTGCCGCTGCACCACTTGACGCGACTGACTTCCTAAAGGGTATGGCTGGGGAAATGGTGTTTTCTATAGCTATGAAGCAACCAACCATTTTTACACTCTTATCGTATTGGCAGGCTCTCATCGCTAAAGCCGCCCCCAATGCTTTGTTCAAAATGTTGTTTGCTAGTGCTGCGGGTGAGGATAAGGAATTGTCCAAAACTTCGGAATTTAAGGGGTATATCACGCCAGTTCTATCGCATTGTTTCAATGTTAATGTAAAAGGCTATATAAGAGAAATAAATCAATATGTAACACCATGGAAAGAATCTGTTCTCAAGTGCGGTTCTAATACCCATATATGGCACGGCATTAATGATAATTGGTCCCCTGTTAGCATGGCCCACTACCTAAATAAGAACATGCCAACCACCTCAACCCCTGAATTAATGGAAGGCTTATCACACTATTCGTGCCTACACGCAGCAGCACCCCAAATATGTGCTCAACTTGGCGATGTTATGAAGAAGCAAAGACCTGCCGGTACCCATTAACTACGGTAGCTGCACCGTCAGCTCAGTATGGAAGACATCATTGGGATCCACTTTCTTCTTAAGATTCTGCAAACGTTTATACTGAAATTGACTGTCGTAGTACATCTTGCGCACATCAGGGTTGCTGATATCCGTGTCGCCAAATGTGCCCCAAAATACTCGTCGCTCCTGACTATGGTTAAAGTGAGTGTCTATCAGATGTTGCATCTTCTTCTGAAGATTAATTGCGGTCTTTTCATGGCCCTTTTTGTAAAATAGGTCAAAAACAAAACAGTAGACATAGTCTCGTTGAGGAATTGAGGTATCCGCACGACGTTCGGACTTTTGGTAAGCGCCACCACCAAACAGCATTTGAAAGACAAGCTTTACGCCAGATGTATCGCTGACTACTTCGTCCACCATGCCCACAAACTGTTTGACGAAGTCGTTGCTTAATGCGTTAGCGGTACAGTTGATTCGCTTCTTATATGGGTATTCAAATTCTCGTCCGTCCTTTGTGGTATAAGGTGGACGGCGTACGAAGGAGTCTGATAAATGCGACAGCGGAGTGGTGCCTTTATCAACGAAACTGAGCAGAGTTGACGCGGCTTTGATGATCGGGCGAAAGACCTTGTCACCATCAACCACTTCATTCTTGCCACCGAGGTTGGCGTGTACCATCTCAACGAGCAATACGGGAAAGAATGGTACCTGTGATGACTCGACTGTCATCATGAAGTCTATGCCGGGTTGTATTGTTCCGTCTTCGATTTCTTCAGTCCATGTTTGCACTTCTTTCATTAATTTTCGGTAGCGAGATTTGCTATACCGCGCTTTCGAGCTATATCCGTATGAGTTTGGGTGGTCCGAATCTTTAACGCACTCGAACGTGTAGTTTGTCACGATGCCAAATGACCCTGCGTTTCCGCCGAGTACACCCCAGAATATTTCTTTGTCGAGTTTTTCTTCCGGGGTTGTGGGTGGCACACTGGGCACGGGCCGAGCGACTTTACGTAAGCTTCCGTCGGCCAATACAATGTCAAAGGCTTGAATATAATCCAGGGCCAAACCAAAACTGCGCACAAGGTGTCCATAACCGCCTGTTTGGGCGTGGCCTCCAATAGCGACCAATGGACACTCACCATGAGGAATGGTGATGCCTTTACTTTTGAAGGTTTTTGCGAGTTTTGTTAGGCGAATGGCAGGGCCGACATTAACGATATTTCCCGAGATTTCCATCTTTCTGAACGCGTCCATGCTCAGTACTATCACGTCTTGTCCGCCGGAAGATTTTCCTGTGTATTGATGTCCACCGCTACGTGCAACTACGTTTTTATTATTTGTGTGGGCGAATTCAAGGGCTACTGCTATGTCTTGCACGTTACGTGGGTAAGCCACCATAAAGGGGCTCATTTGCGACTTTGGATACGACGAGGAAGCGTATGTCTTAGAGCGTCTCTTGTATCCGCGTTCCCCTGGGCGGTAAACGTCACCGGTAAAGCCAGCAATGGGTCCACTGGGTGCAGACAGAGGGAGTGGCATCGTGGTGCCAGCGTGAAGTGGTGGTGCTACTGTTCTGGGAACGAGGGCGCTTAGAATTGTGGCAGTTGAATGTTCTATGATGGGTTTTGGCGTATAGGCATAACCACTAAATTCAAGAGTATTGTCACGGTTCATTTGCAAGCGGGAGGCCAAATGGAGTTCGCTGTGGATTTTACCTGTGTCCCCATATGCGATGCCGTGATGAACGTCTTCGGCATACTGAACGAGAAAATCATCCAAGTCCGCGGGGTCTGCGACACGGTGCAGCCTATCAGAGTCTACGGTAGGGTCCAGCCCTGCGCCTTGTCCGGTATCAGAAATGGCTTCAAGAACGTCGGCACCGTTGTATGGCTTCTCTACAATATCTGCCGCCAGGTCAGGCTGAAGGCCAGAGATAGCATCGTCGACAAGCTTCTTTAATATAGTTTTGTCTTGCGTTGACGTGCCCAGTGCTTCGATGCTGATGACGGGCATGCCGTGCGGCCCGCTATAGGCATCTAATACGAGGTCGCATTTTGAGGGTATAGCGCTATCGATAAACAAGGCGCGGGCGAGCTCGAGAAAATCGTCGTAACCAGGATAAATACTGGTAAAACGGAGCATCCAGAGGTCTGCTACAGGCACTGACTTAAAGGCGACTTCTGTGATCACCGCTTTGCAAGTAAGGCACTGATCTCGACAGGAGTTACTTGGGCTAACGTTGAGTGTGATGGATGTCCCGTTCGGTTCCACCGCATTAATCTCGACAACATAGTCAGAAAGGGGGCCGAGGCTCCGCATTAAGTTGGAAGCACCATTACCAAGTACACAGGAGGCGACACTCTTTAACGAGTTATCGGTAATGGGCAGCACGAGGTCATTATCGGAGAGGAATTTTGCCAAGTCTTCGGCCGTTGCAGCGGCTTCTGCTCTGACCATGCCATCCTTGAGTGTGATTTCGTTCAATTCACTCAGGTTTATAACTATGCCACCAGAGCCGTCTACCATGTCCTGCTGTGCTACTTGGGCACCGCTTCTGACAAAAGTTTTATGTTCGTGAGAAAGGGCAACAGCGGTTGCAACATCCTCTGGTGATTCTGGATACCACACATGATGAGGGCCGGCTACATCGGTTGCAGCGGTTTGGAAATCACAGGTTGACGAAAGAACTTTTCCTTTAAAACGTTTCTGACTGGCCGCCATCGATATAATCCTTTGGTTCGAGTTATTGTCTGTAAGCGTTTTAGAGCGACACTGATTGCCTTTTTCCTTACTCAATAGAACATAGTCAAATTTTTAATTATTGCCCTAATTTATTAACTCTCGTTTGTGCAAACTAGCTTTGCATTAATAAAATCCCATCATTTAAGCCATTCAAAGGCAGGGCGTCTTCAAGATATTGTTAAGAGTAATAAATATACTAATGCACTAAAATATTGCTTAGGTGAATGACGGTAGGTCGTTCTCGCAAGATGACTCCTTATCGCCCTTTCCTGACGTTCAAGGAAGTCTGAGATTTGCCTTCTAACGCCCTAGAGCGGCCAAAGCATGTGCCTGCATAATTAGTTAGGTTTTCGACAAAGCGGACATTTTTGATGATTCCAATTTGAGTGTTAGAATGCCCATCTACTCCACTAAGACTTGACCTTTCATACCTAATTGGACTGTTGTTGATGGCGGAAATTGGCGCGAGCTTGGGATATTAAAGATGAAATTAGTACTGATGCCAAATATACCTAGTGTGAATTGTATTATCGACGCACGCGCTCAGGTTATTTCAGGATCTGAATTGTTTGATGTATCTGATTCTGGTGTGGCAATAAGTATATATGCTGAATCAATTCATGATTCCATTTGGTGCGATGTTAAATACAAGGAAAATACATACTTCGTTAGAAAGGACAGGGATAAAAGAAAAACAATAATGGATGGCAGCGGAAATGCGGTTAATATTTTCGGTGCCGACGAAATGGAATTCGTATCTGGAAGCCATGTCCAGAATAGGTTTGTAGGTGTAAAAAGGCTGAGTGCTCGAAAACGGTTTGTATATTCCTATGACTATTCTAGCAAAGAATTGTATGAGCTAGAGGTTAGAGCATTACATGTAAGTCAAGTAGATGATGGGATCTATTTTCGTTGCTTAACCCCAGGGGTAGTTCATAAGTGTAATATCCAGTTAGAAGCATTATGGATATTTGAACATCAAAGATTCTCTCACAATATCCATGCGAATACCGCACTCCAAGAGTATAAAGACTCCATCATTATCTATTTGGGTACAAACAAGGACGATATGAATGACGGAGAAATTGTGGCTATACACAAGGACAAAGGCTCCTTAAAATGGTCAAGAATATTTCCTGGTGCTATTGATAATTGCCAGGTCATTGGTAATAAGGTGTATATAGCCCACGCAGCGAATATGATTGTTCTTGATTCCAATACTGGCGAAACGTTGCTGGAACGGGATTCAGGGCTTAGAGCGGATAAGAATACGACATTATGGACGGATGGTGAGTATCACTATTTTCTGAGTAACAAAGACAAAATTATTAGGGTATACGATAATGAATTGGTAGATTTGATTGGCGAGATCGAGCTTCCCACTCCTTATACAGTGCACCCGGGTAACATTCCTTTTAGTGGAGAAGGTAAAGTTTATATTCCGCTAGTCACAGATAGTATGACCCTCAAATCGGTGGTCTATGGATTGCTGATTATTAAGAAATCTGAATTGCAGCTTGGAATGCCCTATGAGGTTGATTTAGAACGGCAACCGGAAATGGATACATCCTGTGTGGGGATCGAAGAGAAAAGCGAGCGCTACGAGATTTCGATAAACCATAGCGTACTCGATGACATCTTACGATTTTGTGAAATCGAAATAAGGCGTATTGCTGCAGTACATGGAAATCAAATGTACTCTTCAAATGAAATAAACCCAAAGTTCAACGGAAGTATCCTCCTTAGGGTAGCTAAATATGATTTCGCAGATGATGCGAAAAAGAAGCTAGATTTTATGGTAAATCGAGTATCCGAATGGGTCGATATAATGGGCATTACAGCTGGGATGGAAAAGAAAGAAGTTAAGGCTAGTTGGAAATTCGAGTCCTGATTTGTATTAGTCCTAAGATGCCAGCTAAGTGCCTTGGTCTTGTGGTTCCAAGGATAGCCTCAGTACCCGAAACCACATACCATTTGATGGCAGTTTTAGATAGCTTTTGCCTGACAGGAGCACTTGGCAGCTTGGCCGGAATGTGGAAAAAGTGAGCAGCGCCGAACAATGAGATGATTAATGAGAGTTAGATTTCTAGTCGTATTATTAGTATTGCTGCCTGCAATTCCACTTGGGATTTCGTTGTTCCATTTCATAAACAACGGGGGGCTGGGCTGGCCGATGATCTGGTCTAATGAAGTTAATTTTTGGAGTGTCGTTTTTAGTATTCTGACTATCCTAGGGGTGAGAACTGCATATCGGAATAGGAATGCTCACCCGAGGCTCTTGGTAGTGTCGTTGCTGTTGGCTGCAATATTACTCACGCCAGGAGCATATAATATTGCAAAAACTGGTTTCGGAGCTTCCTCAAAGAGCGATGATAATGTACTCCACCCAATTGATTTTTTGACTAGCGAATGGTGGATATAGGTTAGCTAATTATGTCAGCATTGGCGATATATTACTGTTTTTAGCGAGTCCACAGTATGGCCGGAATGTAGGATAAATTGACGCAGCCAAGATCGACAAGAATGTCGAAATTTATAATTGGCTGGCGGTTTTTACCGAAATGGGCGGTGCTTGAGACCTGAAAACACTGCGGATCCCTCTGAGTGGCTTGTATGCAGGGGGTAATGCAGCCCCCGAAGCTTCACTATATACGAGAATTTCCCAGGGTATGGTTGTTGTTTAGTGGTAAATGCGGCGAGGACTCGATTATGCCGTTAATCTTGGCTAAAATGCAGATAAGATGGCTAGCTGGGGCGTTTGAAAAGCTTAGTGATTGCCTCAAATGGAAAGCAGTAAATAAGGGGTGTGGATAACAGCCCTTATTGTGAGCGCTGCATAGTAAACTGTTAGGTCAGAGTAATGAGCTTTTCTCAATATAATCAATATCACTGTGAAATCGTAGAGTCCGGCATCGATTCAATGGTCTCATTCTACGGGATGCACGGTGATGACGAGAAGAGATCTATTCTTCTATGTCTTGATCGCTACCTTGATCCATACTATAAAAATGATCTTCCTCATAAGAGCCAGATCTTCAAGTGGTTAGAGTCTGAATTTCAAAAGACTGAAAATATCGAAATAAAAGAAGATATATTTGAGCTAATTGACAACTATTCGGATATTGAAATCCAAGGTTACGAAATAAATGATGATGGATACTTGGTCAAAATTAGCTAAACCCAAAAACATAACAATGGCAGGCTGGCGGCGCAAAAAGCACACGCAAGCTGCGAGTGTTAGACAATAAGTATGAAGTCAGAAATTGATTTCCATCCATTAGTAGAGGCTGTAGGAAATGCTCTTGGTTTGGATGCGAAACTTATAGGCATTGATGGTCTGGATGGCATAGGAAAAACGCCTCTAGCAAATTTGCTTGCCAGAAGACTAAATGCAAATGTTGTATCTCTAGACTCGTATCTTGTTAAGAATCAAAAAAAGTACACTGATGCGCTAAATGAACAAGTAAATGTCGTTTTATTAGAAACTAAAGGCGTAACAATTGTTGAGGGTGTTTGCCTGCTTGCGGCAGCGAAGAGGTTTGGTTTTGAATTGGACTTCTTAGTTTACTTGAAGAGGACTCATAACGGTCTGTGGGCTGACGAGGACGTTTGTGATATCTCTGGCAGTGCAGAAGAAGCAATAAGTAAAGAAGAGGATGAGGTTTTCCTTTTTAAGGAATGGAATTCATCCAATAAAAATCTTGAACCCCCAAAGAGAGAGGACGTCAAATTGTCAGGGTTACGGTGTGAGTTAATTCACTATCACAGTAAATACCAACCCCACAAATTTGCTAACTTAGTCTTAGAGGTGGAACATGCCTAACAAGGTTGTAAATGAGGATTTTGGTAAGCTGTCACCCTTTTTGAAAAAGCCACAAAAAGGCCGCCAACTCACCAAAACCTATTGCAATGGGTTTAGCTTCTCAGGGAAATGAACCAGCAGATGGAAAAATTTGAATTGGCAAATATTGATACCAGCTTTTGGTTAACCAGAGACAAGACCTGGATGGACGACCGCAAAGCGCAATGGCCAGCGATTGAAAAAGTTGTGAGCGATAATCGAAGGAAAATGGATGTTAATGTAATCAAGCAGTACTTTTTGCGAGGAAAAATGCCCAAATGGGAAAAGTATCAGGGTTGGGATGATCTTTTTCGGCACTTAGACTTAATGCATTTTTTATGGCTACACCCAAGCAATGATCCTGAGGTACTCAAACAATTATATATAGGCTATATGGAGTCGGAATTAATTCATGAGCGAGATGTGATGTTGGGGTATGGATTGTTTTTGAAACATGAATTTGTGATGGCAGCATCATCGCATAAATCTATAGAGGAATACCCTTTTCCATTTATGGGCAAGAAAAACATCACTTTGTTTCGGGTTATGTTCGAAGATATAGTTTATGCGAAAAATTCTATTTGTCGGAGAGTAGGAGGGCAGGAGAAATTCGATAAGAAAGCAAAAAATATATTTGAATGTCTTGGTTACCACCACTTCCTTAAAATGTGGCTGTGGCTACTCCAAGATCCGCAGTCACCCTTGATGCTAAATAGTTTGTATCAATACGACGAAGTAGTTGAGTGGTGTATGACGACAATGACCACCAACAAATCAAATGAGTTCCTTGAAGATATCAAACCTCCTGTAGGTCTAAAAGAGTATCAAAAAGCACTTTATTGCCTTTCTCATTTCGACACTGAAGAAGAAGGTGATACTTGCCGAACACGGTTTGTACATAAAATCCGTAGGATACTCGACGAACGAGAGTTCATTCCAGAATTTAAGCAAATGTGGCTTGGTGTCAAATCGGGAAAAATCGAAGTTAAAGATCCGTGGAAACGATAAAGCTAACGAACGGTTCCGAATGACTGCTTTGTCGGGTTTTAATGTTCTATCTGAAGCTCAGTAGGCGTCTAGATTGTGAAAGAAGTGAGCGTTTCTAGCATTAGCGGGAGTGACCGCACTGTAGGATAAGCACCCGCATATAGTTTTAGCGCGAGTGCTTTGGCATCCTTGCCTGAACTTATTAGCTACGATTGTTGTTGGCTTTTCTCACGTTGGCGTTGTTTTTCTGCCTTGTGTTTGGCTACTGCATCAACAACATCACTGCCAATATGAGCCTCACCTCTTTTCTCTGCAATTTGAATTTGTCGTTGGCGTTCTGCATAGCGGTTTCGCTGCTCTGGTGTTTGGGTGTCAAAACAATGGTGACAGCTAACGCCTTTCTGATACTTTTCGTGTTGTTTTTCTTCTTCGGTTATCGGCATACGACAAGCGTGACATTGGTCGTAAAGCCCTTTTTCTAGATCATGGTTTACGGATACGCGGTTATCGAATACAAAGCATTCACCTTCCCACAATGTCTCTTCTTTAGGGACTTCCTCTAGGTACTTAAGAATGCCGCCTTCTAAATGGTAGACTTCATCGTAGCCTTGCTCTTTCATATATGCGGTAGACTTTTCGCAACGGATACCGCCTGTACAAAACATGGCAACTTTTTTCTGTTTTGTAGGATCCATATTTTCCTGCACGTAACCCGGAAATTCGCGAAAGCTGGTCGTATTAGGGTTAACCGCGTTTTTAAAGGTGCCAATTTGTACTTCGTAGTCATTACGCGTATCTACTAGCACAACGTCAGGGTCGCTAATAAGCGCGTTCCAATCTTTGGGTTTTACATAGGTGCCGACCACTTGTTTAGGGTCAATGCCTTCTACACCCATCGTGACGATTTCTTTCTTTAGCTTTACTTTTGTACGGTAGAAGGGCATCTCTTCGTCATAAGACTCTTTGTGTACAATGCCCGCTAGGCGAGGGTCTTGACTTAACCAGGATAACAATGCGTCGATGCCGGCTTGAGAGCCTGCTACGGTGCCATTAATACCTTCTTTGGCAAGCAACAGTGTTCCTCGGACATCGCTATCGAGCATTACTTTGAGTAGAGGGGCTTTGATTGCTTCGAAGTTCTCTAGCGTGACGAACTTATATAGGGCAGATACTACTACACTTGACATGGTCTTTCCTCGTGGCTAACTGAGACGTAAACTCAGCGCGTTGGCCTATGGCCAGATTAAAATCCGAGGCATTATACCAGAGGTTATTATTTCGGCTATACCATACAAAAATAAAGGGCAAATACATATCCTTTATATTTGTATGGGTAATGCCTTGTTTTATGACTAAAAACTCATTTCTGGCACGTTGTCCGGTACAACAAGTTCACCAGCCGTTTTTTCTACAATTTCTTCTACTGAGACGCCGGGAGCTCGTTCAACGAGGTGGAATTTGCCATCGTGGATCTCAATATAGGCTAAATCAGAAACGATTTTTTTGATGCAGCCTGCGCCAGTGAGTGGAAGGGTGCATTCTTTAAGGAGTTTGGATTCGCCTTTTTTGTTTGCATGGGTCATTGTAACAACAATGTTTTGCGCGCTTGCCACCAAGTCCATCGCACCTCCCATGCCCTTGATGAGTTTTCCTGGAATCATCCATGATGCAATATTGCCGTTTTGATCAACTTCAAATGCACCCAATACAGTAAGATCCACATTGCCACCACGAATCATTGCAAAGCTATCCGCAGATGAAAAGTAAGATGCGCCGGTAACGGTTGTGACAGTTTGTTTGCCTGCGTTAATAAGGTCTGGGTCGACGGTTTCTTCCGTTGGAAATTCTCCCATACCGAGTAAGCCATTCTCTGACTGAAGCATAACGTCCATACCTTTAGGTACATAGTTAGCGACTAATGTTGGTATACCGATGCCTAAGTTCACGTAGAAACCGTCACGCAATTCTTGTGCAACGCGTTGAGCAAGTTGTTCACGAGTTAGTGCCATGATATTTTTCCTTGGACTCTATTTTTTTAACGTTAACTGTTCGATACGTTTTTCAAATGTGCCTTTAATAACGCGGTTTACATAGATGCCCGGAGTGTGAATATGGTTCGGGTCTAGCTCACCGGCTTCGACAATTTCTTCCACTTCGGCAACGGTGATTTTTCCCGCTGTTGCTGCCATTGGATTAAAATTCATCGCTGTTTTACGGTAGACAAGGTTACCCATCGTGTCGGCTTTCCACGCTTTTACAAGAGCAAACTCACCCGTAATAGACTCTTCGAGAATATGCATTTTACCGTTATATTCTCGTTCTTCTTTACCTTCTGCGATAGGAGTACCGTATCCCGCTGGAGTGAAAAATGCGGGAATACCTGCTCCACCTGCACGCATCTTTTCTGCTAAAGTGCCCTGGGGAGTTAATTCTACTTCAAGCTCACCCGAGAGTAATTGCTGTTCAAACAATGCGTTTTCGCCGACATAAGAGGCAATCATTTTTCTGATTTGTTTATCTTCTAATAACAACCCCAGTCCAAAGCCATCAACACCTGCATTATTGGATACGCAGGTTAGGCCGCGTACACCAAGCTCCTTGATTTTTGCGATTAACCCTTCTGGAATGCCGCAAAGCCCAAACCCTCCGACAATAAGGGTCATATCGTCGGTTAAACCGGCTAATGCCTCATCGTAGTTGGTAACTACTTTGTTAAATCCACTCATTGTTATTCTCCTTTCTCATTGGGTGCTTCAAATGCGAGTAATGGTGCGCCATCGTCAATTAGATCCCCTGGGGCGTAAAATACTTCGCTAATAATACCGGCGGTTGGCGCACGAATAGTATGTTCCATTTTCATGGCTTCTAAAATTGCCAAAGGCTGATCTAACTCTACCGATTCACCTGCCGACACAAAAACATCAACAATACGACCATTCATTGGTGCGGTCAGTTGTCCGCTATCTTCATCACCTTCTGCGGAAAATTCTGCTGAATAGGTTGATAGATGATAGGCTTTTCCATCGATAAATAACGTAATTTTTTCTTCGAATTGGCTCACATACAAACGTTGAGCGTGACCGGTAATAACGGTTAATTCGTCATCTTTTAAATGCGCTTCACATTGAATGCTACTATCTCCACAGGACGCAATGATAGTGTTGGATTCAAATGTTAAGGTGACGGCGATGTTTTTTTCATCTGTTTGTGAGTCGGTTTCGACGTCACTATCTAAATGCTTTACTGACTCTTTATCGAATCGAAAAACACGACTTGGGGTAGCATTAAGTGACCAGCCATTAACGTTTGTCCAAGGGGACTGTTGGTCTAAAGACACATCCAGGTTGTTGGTGTTATTGCTTTCTTTTAGGTGTTGATACAGCGCAGCGTAGATATAATGCTTGTTATCAATGTTTTTTGTGAGCGCTAGTAACGAGTCGTTATGGTGTTCAATAAAATGTGTGCTTAGCTTTGCGTTAACAAAGTCGTCATTGCTGTTAATATTGCTGAGAAACTCAATGTTGGTATTGACCCCATTCACACAAAATTCTTTGAGTGCTTTATCCATTCGGTGAATGGCACCGCTGCGAGTTTTATCCCATACGATAAGCTTGGCAATCATCGGGTCATAATAGACACTGACTTCATCCCCTTGAATAACGCCTGAATCAATTCGAACGTGTTCATTTTCTTCTGGGGTTCGGATGTATTGGATTTTTCCTGTGGACGGTAAAAACTCGTTTTCTGGTGTTTCTGCGTAGACCCGTACTTCAATAGCGTGGCCGTTAAACGTGAGGTCTTTTTGTGAGCAGGGAAGAGGGTGACCTTCTGCGGCACGGATTTGCCATTCAACGAGATCTTGTCCGGTGATTTTTTCGGTAACGGGGTGTTCTACCTGAAGACGAGTATTCATCTCCATAAAATAGAAGCTGCCATCTTTATCCATTAAAAATTCAAACGTACCTGCGCCAACATAGTTAATGGACTTTGCCGCTCTAACGGCGGTGTCTCCCATTTTTTTACGAAGCTCATCGGATAGACCTGGAGCAGGAGCTTCTTCAATCACTTTTTGGTGACGACGTTGAATGGAGCAGTCACGTTCAAATAAGTAGACGCCATTCCCCAATTGATCACAAAATACCTGAATTTCTACATGGCGAGGTTCGGTGATGTACTTCTCTATAAGCATGAAGTCATCGCCAAAGGACGCGATGGCTTCACGTTTACAGGAGTCGAGATTTTCTTGGAATTCATCAGCAGATGCGACTAAACGCATACCCTTGCCGCCGCCGCCGAGAGCCGCTTTGAGTAATACGGGATAGCCAATTTTATTAGCTTCTGCTAGCAGACGTTCATCACTTTGATCTTTTTCATGATAGCCAGGAACAAGGGGAACTTCGGCTTTTTCCATAATATCTTTTGCAGATGCTTTCGAGCCCATGGCATCAATAGCAGATGTCGGGGGCCCAATAAAGATAATGTCATTTTCTTCACAAGTTTTTGCGAAACCGCTGTTTTCTGAAAGAAAGCCGTAACCTGGGTGGATTGCATTTGCGCCGGTTCGTTTTGCTGCATCAATGATTTTATCGGCACATAAATAGCTTTCTGCGGCGGGGGACGCTCCGATATAAACGGCTTCATCAGCAAGTTTTACATGTTGAGCGGTTTTATCTGCATCTGAATATAGTGCAACACTATCGATATCGAGCTTGCTTAATGTGCGAATAATGCGACAGGCAATCTCTCCTCGGTTTGCAATAAGTACTTTCTTGATGGGTTTGATGTTGTTTTTTTGTGATGTCATGTCCGTTAACCCTTGTTCCAGTTGGCTTTTCTTTTTTCTAGAAAAGCGCTGAGCCCTTCTTGACCTTCAGAAGAGACGCGAATTTTTGCGATAAGATCGGTGGTGTAGGTGATGGTCGTATCGTTAATAGCGTTGTCAGAGACATAGTGTGCCAGTGTCTTTGCGGCGGCAACGGCTTGCGGGCCGTTGGCCACCAATGTTTCTGCAATGGTGTTAACAACGTTATCAATAGATTCATCATTAACGACTTCATGTAGCAGCCCTAACTGTAGGGCTTTGTCCGCGTTAAACTGTTCTGCAGTAATGAAGTAGCGCTGTGCTGCGCGAGCCCCAATAGCTTTAGATACATAGGGGCTAATAACGGCGGGAACCAATCCTATTTTCACCTCACTTAAGCAAAATCGAGCGTTGTTGGTGGCAATAGCTATATCACTACAAGCGATTAGTCCTAGTGCACCGCCGAATGATGCGCCTTGAATACGAGCGATAACGGGCTTTGGGCAAGCGTAAATAACATGCATCAGTCTTGCAAGTTCAGCTGCATCTTGACGGTTTTCTTCAAGATTTAGCTGCGCCATGCTTTTCATCCAATTAAGGTCAGCTCCGGCGGAGAAGTTTTTTCCTTCAGATTGAAGAATGACAACACGAACCTGATCATTTGTGGCAGCGATATCAAATGCCGCTATTAACAACCCAATAACGTGATCATTAAATGCATTGTGCAGTGCAGGACGATTAATGCAGATACGAAGTGCGCCATTGCTTTCTAAATGACAGACGACTTCAGCACCTGATTTTTCCACAGCTTCCTGGAATTCACTGTATGAATTAATAATGCTTTGTGATTTTGTTATATTTGACATGCCATCCCCCTACATTCTAAACAAGCCGAAGCGTGTTTCTTCAATAGGTTGATTAAGTGATGCTGAGATCGCTAACCCTAGAACGTTACGTGTTTGCGCTGGGTCAATGACACCGTCATCCCAGAGGCGTGCGCTGGCATAATAGGGGTGACCTTGTTTGTCGTAGGTATCAATCACCGGCTGTTTGAAATCAGCTTCTTCTTTTTCAGTCCAGCTATCGCCGGTTCGAGCCATATTGTCCTTTTTGATTTGTGCCAATACACCGGCCGCTTGCTCTCCACCCATTACTGAGATGCGAGCATTTGGCCACATAAACATAAAGCGGGGGTCGTAAGCTCGTCCACACATGCCATAGTTACCGGCACCAAAACTACCGCCGATAATGACGGTGAATTTAGGAACTTTTGCTGTTGCAACAGCGGTTACCATTTTTGCACCGTGCTTTGCGATTCCACCTGCTTCATATTTTTGACCAACCATAAAGCCGGTAATATTTTGCAAAAATACGAGAGGGATTTTTCGTTGTGCGCAAAGTTCGATAAAATGTGCGCCTTTTTGAGCTGACTCTGCAAACAATATACCGTTGTTTGCAACAATACCTACGGGATAGCCGTGAATTCTGGCAAAGCCACAAATCAGGGTTGTGCCATATAGAGCTTTAAATTCATCAAATTCAGAGCCGTCAACAGTGCGGGCAATAACTTCTCGTACATCGTAAGGTGTTTTTAAATCAGAGGGTACAACACCGTAAATTTCTTTTTCTGGGTATGCCGGAGCAACGGTTTCCGTAACATCAAAATCTATGTGTTTTTTTCTATTTAAACGACTTATGCAGTTACGGGCTAGTTGTAATGCATGCTCGTCATTTTCTGCCATGTAATCGGATACGCCAGAGATTTTGCAGTGAACTTCTGCGCCACCTAAATCTTCTGCACTTACTACCTCACCGGTCGCCGCTTTTACCAGAGGAGGGCCTGCGAGGAAGATGGTGCCTTGTTGTTTAACGATGATGCTTTCATCAGCCATGGCTGGTACATATGCACCACCTGCAGTACAAGAACCCATAACAACGGCAATTTGGGGAATGTTTTTAGCGGACATATTGGCTTGATTAAAGAAAATTCGACCAAAGTGTTCTTTATCTGGGAACACATCGTCTTGACGAGGAAGGTTGGCACCACCGGAGTCCACCAGGTAAATACAGGGTAGGTTATTTTCTTCTGCGATGGTTTGTGCGCGTAAATGCTTTTTAACACTAAGTGGATAATAGCTGCCACCTTTTACTGTCGCGTCATTGGCAACAATCATACACTCTTGACCGGATACACGACCAATACCACAGATAACCCCCGCTGCAGGAACGTTTTCGCCATACACTTCATGGGCTGCTAATTGGCAAAGTTCTAGAAAAGGAGAGCCCGGATCGAGTAACTGTTTTACTCGGTCACGAGGTAATAACTTTCCTCTTGCAAGGTGGCGTTGCTGGGATTTCTCGCCGCCGCCTTGCGCTATTGTGGCAACGGTTTCTTGTAAATGAGAAACCAAAGATTGCATGGCTTCAACGTTGCTGTGAAACGCTTCACTGTTAGGGTTAGCTTTTGATTTTATCTGTGGCATAGCCTGTTCCTGATTGTCTGTTGATGCGGTCTATCTATATAGGTTAACGATTCATGTTTCGTTAAATAATTCACGTCCAATCAGCATTCGGCGTATTTCTGAGGTTCCTGCGCCAATTTCATACAGCTTGGCGTCACGTAATAAACGTCCCGTTGGGTATTCATTGATATATCCATTGCCTCCCAAAGTTTGAATAGCTTCAAGGGCAAGTTTAGTTGCATTTTCCGCTGTGTAGAGAATAACTGCTGCCGCATCTTTTCGTGTAGTTTCTTGTCTGTCACATGCTTTGGCAACAGTATACAAATATGCTCGGCTGGCGTTGGTTAGTGTGTACATATCGGCAATTTTACCTTGCATCAGTTGGAACTCACCAATAGCTTTGCCAAATTGCTTTCTGTCATGGATATAAGGGACAACAATATCCATACAAGCAAGCATGATTCCTGTTGGTCCACCTGATAACACAACACGCTCGTAATCAAGTCCACTCATTAAGACTTTTACACCTTCGTTGAGTTTTCCTAGGATATTCTCCTCAGGTACTTCGACATCAACAAAAACCAATTCACAGGTGTTTGATCCACGCATGCCGAGTTTGTCGAGTTTTTGCGCTTGGGTAAAACCGGCAAAAGAACGTTCCACAATAAAAGCCGTAATTCCGTGAGGCCCTTTGTCGAGTTCAGTTTTTGCGTAAATAACGTAAGTGTCGGCGTCAGGGCCGTTGGTGATCCACATTTTGTTGCCGTTAAGCACATAATGGTCGCCTTTTTTATCGGCACGTAACTTCATACTAACAACATCTGAACCCGCATTGGGCTCGCTCATCGCTAGGGCGCCAATATGCTCACCGCTAACAAGTTTGGGTAGGTACTTTGCTTTTTGTGCATCGGTGCCATTACGATTAATCTGATTAACACAAAGGTTAGAATGAGCACCGTAGCTTAATCCAACCGATGCTGATGCGCGGCTAATTTCTTCCATTGCCACAACGTGGGCGAGATAACCGAGACCTGCACCGCCGTATTCTTCTGAAACCGTGATGCCAAGGAGTCCCATATCACCAAATTGTTTCCATAACTCATTAGGGAATAGGTTTTCCTGATCGATAGCTGCTGCACGAGGTGCAATTTCAGTTTGTGCAAAACGGTTAACGGAATCTCTAAGAGCGTCAATGGTGTCGCCCAGGTCAAAGTTGAGAGAAGGGTATAGTGTGGTCATTGATGCGTTCCCTTGTTGTATTGTGACTATGTTGGGTAATTAGTTCGTTGAATATTCTATGTGTTATCTATTTTTTTGATGGCAGTTAAACAACGCTCTCGCGCAGCTTGTAGTTCCGCTTCCATCTCTTCTATGTCGAGCTTTTGCTGTGCCAGTAATGCGTCCTTCTCATCTAAGGTTGCAAGCATAGTGTTTAGCTGGTCTTTGTTATCTTCCCCATGTTGGTACATGTCAAAGAGTTTTTGACTCTCAGCTAGCGTGAAGCCAATGCGCTTTCCACGTAATGTAAGTTTTAATAAAATACGGTCTCGAGGGCCGTAGATACGTTTTTGACCGTCCCTTGACGGGCTTAGAATGCCTTTGTCTTCATAGAACCGAATTGCCCGAGTTGTGACGTTAAACTCTTTGGCTAACTCGCTAATGGTGTATGTTTTTGTCGTTGTTTCGGTCATTCTTTTTCACATGAAGTTGAGGGCAGGCTAACTTGTTTAGCTAAGCGGCACGTCCGATTTCAAGAATCTTACCTCAAGCTTGACGTTAACGTAAAGGTAAACCTTGGTGGTGGGTTGTTTTTTGAGTGGATAGTAGAGATACAGATTGTTTCCATGGTGAAACAGTCTGTTTAATTGAAGGTTGTGGTATTCCGCCAGCAGTTGGTTGATATGTCGTCAATGGCTCTTTACAGTAGGGGATGCAAGTACCATATTGTGTACTTCTGGAATGACTGGGTAATCATTTCGGGTTATTTACACCATGGATGGACATTAGTAAAAAGGTATAACAATCATAATAATAGGAATGCCTGCCGGTGAGGGCTTACTGCTTACATTTGATAATGTAGTCAATTGAATGCCGTATTAATAACGTCAACAAGGTCAGCGATAAAGGACTGTTTAAGTATTGTTTAGTGGGAATGACCTGTGTGAATAGTATCCTGTATAAATAGTACCCTGTGTAAGTAATGACGTTGAATAACAATAATGAAACTGTTTTAGGGACACCGAGAAAGTCATGTTAAACAAATTTTATGATTGGATTGTTTATAAACCGTATTTAGCGATATTGATATCGCTGGCGTTGGTTGCGGGGTTGGGTTACGGCATTAAAGATTTTAAAATGAACAACAACTCTCGGGCTTTTTTTGGGGCTGAAAACCCGGATCTGGAGCGGTTGTTAGATTTGGAAATTAAGTATGGCGCACGAGACATTGTACTATTCATTGTGCACCCTAAAGATAACAATATCTTTAAACCTGAAACGTTAGCATTATTAGAGGAGTTAACGGATCGCTCCTGGGAAATGCCAAAGGCTATCCGAGTCGCATCGCTAACAAATTTTCAACACACGGAAGTGGATGGCGATGATCTTTATACAGAGTATTTGATCGAAGATTCACTGAAACTAGAATTGCCTGCCATTGACAGAATTCGACGTATCGCATTAGACGAGCCTGCCTTAGTACATGCCGCTATTTCTGAGAAAGGACATGTCGCTGTTGTTGGCGTGACAGTTGTACAGGATGAGAATAAAAAGTCATCACCCATGATTGCTGAGTGGTCGCGAAATTTACGAGATGAGTTTCGGGAAAAATATCCAGATACCGAATTTATGTTAACAGGCACTGTTATTTTTAGTGATGCGATGGGGCAGGCGACGAGGGAGGGCATTGAAACCTTTTTTCCGTTGTCTATGGCTGCGGCAATTCTTTGTTTGATTTTATTTATGCGCAGTGTATTGGCGATGGTGTTTACCATGACCATTGTTGTTTTATCGGTGATTGCTGCAATGGGGTTTTCAACGACATTGGGCATCGTGTTTTTACCCATAACAAGCTATGCGCCGGTGATTATTCTTACACTTGGAGTCGCGGATTGTGTGCATATATTAGTGAGCTTTCAGCAGGAAATGCGCAGGAATGGTGCGAATAAAAAACCGGCGATTATTGAAAGCTTGCGCGTCAATTTTCAGCCAATCTTTCTAACAAGCATTACTACAGGTGTTGGTTTCGCTTGTCTGAATGCGTCAGAGTCACCACCATTTAGAGATCTTGGTAATGTTGTTGTTATTGGTGTGTTGGTGGCGTGGTTCTTATCTATCATTATGATGCCGGCATTTTTATCGATTTTTCCAGCGCCAAAATTACCTGAAGGTGAGGGTTGGTCGCAGCGTAAGATGGCAAGTTTTAGTGAATTTGTTATTCGACGCAAACGATCTCTTTTTTGGGGTGTTGGAGCGGTGGTGTTTGGCACTGCGGCTTTTTTACCGATGAATGAATTTAATGACGTATGGGTTGAATATTTTGATGAAAGCTATGATGTGCGTATTGCTAATGAGTTCCTAGCAAAAGAAATGACAGGTTTGCACCGTATCCAGTTCTCATTACCCGCCATCGATAATGGTGGAGTGAGTGAGCCTGAGTATCTATCTAAGTTAAATGAATTTAAGGAATGGGCAGAGGCCCAGCCTGAAGTGGTATATGCACTTACCTTTAGTGATGTTATCAAACGTCTCAATAGAAATATGAATGGTGGTGATGAAACGTTTTATGCCGTGCCTGATAACAGAGCGTTAGCCTCTCAATATTTGTTGATGTATGAAATGTCTTTACCCTTTGGTTTAGGGTTGGATGATCAAATGACGATGAATAAAGATGAGTCGAATTTCCATATTATATTGTCTAGAACATCCTCTGATGGTGTTTTACAGTTCTCCAAAAAAGCAGGTCGTTGGGTAGAGCAAAATATGCCGGAGTATATGCAGGCAAAACCCTCTGGTTTAGATGTGTTGTTTAGCCAACTTACGCGACGAAACGTGATGAGCATGCTGGGTGGTACATTGTCGGCTTTTGTTATGATCTCGGTGATGATTATTGTGTCATTGCGCTCTTGGCGTTACGGACTGATGAGCCTATTGCCCAATATCATGCCGGCAGCAATGGCATTTGGTTTGTGGGGCCTAACAATGGGTAATGTCGGTGTGTCGGTATCTATTGTGGCTTGCCTAACTATTGGCATTGTTGTTGATGATACAGTCCATTTTCTGAGCAAGTATGTTAGAGCGAAAAGGGAGCAGAGCCTTAGTACTGAAGATGCTGTGAGATACGCGTTTAGTACGGTTGGCGTTGCACTCGTGTCGACTTCCATTGTATTGGTTGCAAACTTTGTCGTTATATCATTTTCTGGGTTTTACCCTAGTAGCAATATGGGAACCTTAACGTCAATAACAATAATATTGGCACTTGTGGTTGACCTGTTGTTCTTTGCGCCATTTTTGCTTCTTTTAGATGCAAAAAAGCGTAGCAAAAGAACTATAGAGTCAGGCTCGAAAGGTTCTCTTGAATCTCGTATAATGCCGGCTTCTGTGGAAATGGATCAGGTTTAGCGTTGCTACCTATATTCCTTGGACGATAACAATGATAATGTCAGCATTTACATAGATTTACACCATAAAAATCACATTACACTTCACATCACTAAGAATGGAATAACTTATGTTAAAGACAGTTCAATTACGAAAGATCTGGAAACCTATGGTCGCTGTTGCGTTGCTGGCGATGCCTTTAATGGGGCATGCTGAGACTCCTGAGGAAAGGGGCTTGGCCATTTTTGAAGAAGCAGATAAGCGTGGTGATGGATATGTTGATAGCAAAAGTGGCATGTTGATGATCCTTAAAGACAAACGTGGCAATACCAGTGAACGTAAAATGCGTGTAAAAGGCCTGGAAGGTAAGGATGGCGATGGCGATAAAACGTTGATGATCTTTGACACACCCAAGGATCAGAAAGGAACAGCGTTATTAACCTTCTCTCATACGAATAAAGATGATGACCAATGGTTGTATCTTCCTGCACTGAAGCGTGTGAAGAAAATTGCTTCTAAGAAGAAATCTGGTCCATTTATGGGAAGTGAATTTTCTTTTGAGGACATCGGTGGTAGTGAAGTTGAAGAATATGATTACAAATATCTTCGAGATGAAACTGTTGAGGGACAGAAATGTTTCGTAGTGGAAAGTTATCCAAAAGATAAGTACTCTGGTTACACTCGCATTGTTACTTGGATTGATCAGGAGCACTATAGAACTCTAAAAGCAGAGTTTTATGATCGTAAAAAGAGCCATTTGAAGACACTGGCAGCAACAGGGTTTACTTTGTATAACGATAAGTTTTGGCGTCCTGATTTGTTAGAAATGGTTAATTTGCAGACAGGTAAAAGTACGGTTTTGAAATCAAGCGATACGGTATTTGGTGCAGGTCTGAAAGCATCAGCATTTAATAAAAATGCCTTAAAACGCGCACGCTGATAGTCAATAAAAGCCATACGGTCTTGAAAGATTGTGTGGCTTTTTTGTGGGCATTAAAAAAGTTATTCACGATGTTGGATGAGTAAAGTAGTATGAATAAAATAGCCGTTGCCGCGTTGACCATGCTGGTATTTTCTAGCCCCTCTTACGCATTATTTGAGCCTCTGTTTGACGAAGGGACATGGAGTGCTGAGATGAATGGTGAGTGGCGCTATTTTAATGATCCAGGCGAATTTGGTCAGTCTAAAAGTGCTTTTTCTTATAGTGCTCAGGCAGAGTATTATGTTGGCTGGAATGATGGTGATGATAGTTTCACGTTTACACCATTTGTACGGTTAGATCAGATTGATGATAACAGAACGCATTTGGATCTACGTGAAGCCTATTGGGGGCATGTGGGCGAAAATTGGGAAACGAAGCTGGGTTATACCCGCATATTTTGGGGCAGAACAGAATTTTTAAATTTGGTCGATGTGGTTAACCAGAAAGATTTTGTAGAAGGTGATACCACTGAGAAATTAGGCCAACCGCTATTCCAGTTATCTTTGGTTCATGACGTAGGTATATTGGATTTTTATGTATTAGCAGGCTTTCGAGAGCGTACTTACCAAGGCGAGGACGGTCGTTTGCGGGCTCCTATTGTTATTGATGTTGATAATGCTCGGTATGACGGTGTTGAAAAGAATAATCTTGACTTAGCCGTTCGCTGGTCACAACCGGTCGGCGATAATTTGGAGGTTGCGGTATCAATATTTTCTGGAACCAATCGTGATCCACGGTTTGATTTTAACTACGACCTTTTTGACCCAAAGCTGATACCTGTTTATACCCGAATGGATCAGTTTGGTCTTGAGTTGGAATATATCTATGAGGGCTGGGTGGCAAAGCTTGAAGCCATTGCGGTAGAAACTCCTGATGAAAGTTATACAGCTGCAGTGGGTGGCGTGGAGTATACCTTTGATGCGGTTTTTGATAGTGATATTGATGTAACGTTGATTACTGAATACCTGTGGGATGAGCGGGGCAGTGATTCAGCAGGATTCTTTGAGCATGATGTGGGTATTGGTACTCGCATAACCTTTAATGATGAACAATCTGCGGAAATCCTAATCGGTGGCATCATTGATTTTGACACCAATGAGGCACTCTACAGCATCGAAGCGTCTCGTCGTATAGGAGAGAGTTGGAGGGTAGAGATACTGGCTACGGTTGTAGCTGAGCGAGGGGATCAAGAGCTGGGTCAAACGGTGTCAGAAATTGCCAAATCACTAGCGGATTCAGGGTTTACCACTGATGCTATAAGTACACAATTTGCCATCAATTTACTTTCAGATATCATTGATGAGGTAGGGTTATTGGCCTTGTTTAATGGTGAAATCAATACCTACGGCGAATTTGTGGAAACCTTGCAGCAAGTGCAACGTTTAGCGGATACTGATAGGAAGCTTAGCATTTTGGAGTCTGATGATTACTTTCAGATCGAGGTAAAATATTTCTTTTGATCAGGTGTTTTGAGTACTTTCCTTATAAGGTCAAGTTTCTGAAGAGGGTTTCTGTAAGTTATTGATTTTATTGGCTGTGCTCTATTTGATCCCTCATCTATACTTATTGTTATGTGGCCCTTTGTTTGGCATTAATAATAGGTGTTTGTGTGATAAACCGGAAGAAGCTTGTTCAGGATAAAAAGATATTAAGGACGATTGATAAGAATATCGCTCAACATGGGCGTTATAAGTGGCTTGGCATTGTTCTGATTTTTTTATTGGTGGCGTCTGCGGGCGGCTTGTATGAGCAGCATGCGATAACAAGCCTTGCATTTGGTGCTGCGCTAATGCTTCTTGGCGCTGTCGAATTTTTTCTTGTTGTGCGTTTTGAGTCGGTTTATGCTGCAGGGCCTGCCCGGTGGAGACGTTGGTTTGTGATGAACCATTGGCTGGCTGGTGTTCTTTGGGCAGCCTTCTCAGTACACATTGTTCTATTTTATCCTTTAGGAACAAATACCTTTCTGGTGGTGGTGTTAGCGGTTGGTTTGTGTAGTTTAGCCAATGTTGAGTGGTCACCGTATTATCGCGCAAATTTGTTTTTTCAAAGTGTGGTTTTTTTACCGTTGATTATTGCTGTGATGTTGACGAATACCATTAATGCTTATGCAATTGGAGGGATGCTATTAAGTGTTTACGCACTGTTGTTACAGCAAGCAAAGATATTAAATGAACGGCATTGGTCTACGATTTATGATCGTCATGATCTTGAAATTAAGGCGAGGGATTTGAACCAAGCGGTTAATGTGGCGACAGAAGCGAGTCAAGTGAAAGCAGAGTTTCTTACTAATATTACTCATGAAATTAGAACACCAATGAATAATGTATTGGGTATGTTGGCGTTGTTGGATGACACAGAATTAAGTCCTCAGCAGCAAAAGCTACAAGGCGTAGCGGTTCGCTCTGGAGAGGCATTGTTGCATTTATTAGAAGATGTATTGGATTTTTCGAGAATCGCTTCTGGTTCCGTTGTGCTTAATAAATCGGTATTTAATTTACGTCGCTGCATGGATCAGGTGCTTGAGATGCTTGGTCCTGTCGCTCATGGGCGCGGTTTGGATTTAAGTGTTATTTATGAGCGAGATATTCCCCTGAGATTGAAAGGCGATAAAGAACGTCTTATTCAAATAGTGACTAATTTGGTCAGTAAAGCTATCCGTATCAGTAAGGGGGCGGAGATTATTGTGCGGGTGCGTTTAGATCGCAATGACACCTTGAGTGGTCGGCTCAGTGTGAGTGTGATGCTGGGTGGTGAAGTGTTATCTGTTGATGTTGTAGAAAATATATTTGAAGCATTCTGTCGCAGTGGCGGCGGAGAAGGGCAGACAGAAGATACGGGCTTGGGTTTAGCCATTAGTAAAGGGTTAGCCGAATGCATGGGTGGGAATATCGGTTTTGAAAACTCAGAAGAAGAGGGTGGTTATTTTTGGTTTACTGCTGATGTTAATGTCTCTACGCAACAAGCACAAAAAGATGACGGTGCAAAAACGTTACGTGGAAAGGCTGCGTTGTTAGTCGGGTTTCCTCGGGGTGTAGAAGAGTCATTAAGGACGGAATTGGATAGCTGGGGGATGACAAGTAATGCTGTAGCAAGTGTTCGTTCATCTGAGAATATTATCGAGATATTAAAACGGGGAGAGCAAAACGCCAGGCCATATCATATTGTTTATATTAATAGCCCGTTGCGACAGAGCTACAATTTAGAGTTGTCTGAAGGTATTCAGGCAAGTGATGATATTGTCCCGCCTAAACAAGTCATTATGACTTCATTAGCGCAGCGGGGCATGGATTTGAAAAGTACGATATCTGATGTGCCGGAAATAGAATGGCTAACAAAACCAGTGGTTCGTTCAAGTATTAACCATGTGTTAGCGAAACTATTTGATTTTGAAGTGAAGGTACCGATAAAAGAAAAGTCGAAAAAATCCGGTGGTTCTTATGAAGAGCAGGATAAACACGTACTGCTCGTTGAAGATAATAAAGTTAACCAAATGGTTGCTAGAGGGATGCTAACCAAGCTCGGTTATCAAGTGACAACGGCGAATAATGGTAAAGAAGCGCTTAGCATTTTGGATCAGAAACCGTTTGATGTCATCTTGATGGATTGCTTGATGCCGGAGATGGATGGGTACGAGGCAACAGAGGCGCTAAGGCAAAGAGAGAATGAACTGGAGAGAACGCCCATTATTGCAATGACAGCGAGTGTTGTTGAGGGCGAAGAGTTGCGGTGTTTGACGTCAGGTATGGATGATTATTTGGCAAAACCTGTGAATATTGATGAGTTAGGTAGTAAACTACGCAAATGGCTCGGGGGAGCCAATGAAAATGAGGTTGAAGAGGGTGAGGTTAATGACCTACCCACTTCTATAGCACGTAAATCGGCGTAGATAGGTCGTAATGGGCCTGGCAGTAAAAATAATGGAATCACAAAAAGGGCAAAAAGTTCAGTCAATTGCAGAGAAACGGGATCAATCGACGGGGATGACGGTGTTGCTGATGGGAGCAACAGGCCTGATCGGGCGGCATTGTTTAGAGCATTTATTGGCATCACCTCGAATAGATAGGGTGATAGCACCGACGCGTAGAACAATTAACAATCGAAATCAAAAACTGCGTAATATTCTGATTGATTTTGATAACTTGGATGAGCACGAGGAGCTTTTCCAGGTTGATGCAATTATCTGTTGTCTTGGTACAACGATAAAGCAAGCGGGTTCTCGCTCGGCATTTCGAAAAGTCGATTTTCAATATGCATTAGAAACGGCTCAATTGGGTCGCTCTAAGAAAGCCAAAGCCTTTTATCTTGTTACTGCTATAGGGGCGGATGCAAAGTCACCGTTTTTCTACAGTCGAGTGAAAGGCGAGTTGGAAGCTAAGCTTCGCCAACTAGAGTATGATTCATTATCCATATACCAGCCTTCGTTATTGATTGGTGATAGGGAAGATAAACGTCGTTCTGAATATTTCTTTGCCAAAGTGGCGAGTATGGCGAACCCATTGCTAAGCGGTGGGCTGTCGAAGTATTCCGCTATTAAGGCCGAATCAGTAGCAAAAGCGATGGTTAATGAATGTATCTTTAATGGCAAAGATGTGACTCATGGCCCAAGAGTTAATACCTATGATCATGGTGATATGATCAAACTTGCTAGCCGCCCTGAAGATGTCTTGTCGAGCTAGAGCTAAATAATTACTAAATGCCATTTATATGCGGTAGAGGGAGTCATCTTGTCTTTTGTAACCTGTGATCTATGTGATGAAAATCCAGAGTTAGTAAGAATTGTCGAGCCATTGTTTACGAATTATGGTGGGAAAAAAGCTTTTGGCGGTGAAATAGTCACTGTAAAATGCCATGAAGACAATTCATTGGTGAAAGAGCATGTTGCGAACCCTGGTGAAGGGCGCGTGATGGTCGTTGATGGCGGAGGTTCGCTTCGATGTGCGTTGTTAGGCGATATGCTGGCAGAGAAAGCTGCACAAAATGGCTGGGCTGGATTGGTTATATACGGATGTATCCGGGACGTAGATCAAATTGGTGAGACGGATCTTGGCGTTCAAGCGCTGCGTACCATTCCGATTAAAAGTAACCGAAAAGGTGTTGGGCAACTTAATATCCCTGTTACATTTGGTGGTGTAACCTTTAACCCCGGTGAATATATTTATGCGGATAATAACGGGGTTATTGTGTCAGAGGTGGCGCTTAAATTACCCGTTGAGTAAGTTTTCAGGTTAAGGAGTTTGTAGTGACCTTGATCAACAAAAGCTACCCATAAAAAAACCGAGCCAAATGGCTCGGTTTTTTCTAATACAATCTTTTCAGACGATATTAAGGAAGAAGGTGAGAAACTGCATCACGCTCTTCTTGAAGTTCTTTCTCAGTCTCAGTCATGCGCTCACGACTGAAATCACTGATTTCAACGCCTTGAACGATTTCCCAATCGCCATCTTTACAGATAACAGGGAATGAGTAGATAAGACCTTTATCGATGCCGTAGCTTCCATCGCTATAAACACCCATGCTAGTCCAATCGCCTTCAGGAGTTCCTAAAGCCCAATCGCGTACGTGGAAGATTGCCGCGTTAGCTGCAGATGCTGCACTTGATGCACCACGTGCTTCGATAATTGCCGCGCCACGCTTCTGTACAGTTGGGATGAATTCTTCTTTGTACCATGCATCTTCAACAAGACCGCTAGCAGCTTCGCCTTTAACGCTTGTGTTAGAGATATCAGGATA
>CAJXXT010000051.1 GCA_913063495.1 uncultured Gammaproteobacteria bacterium
CAAAACTAAAAGCAGAAGGGGTGTAGTATGTCTGATATTAGTATGACTGATACTAAGAAAGTTCTGTTTGGACCTATCGCAGATACCAACCCAATCGCATTACAGATATTGGGTATATGTTCAGCGTTAGCGGTAACGAGCAACTTAAATACAACGATTACCATGTGTATTGCATTAACGTTGGTAACGGCATTTTCTAACTTTTTTATCAGTATTATTCGTAATCAAATACCCGGTAGTATTCGTATCATCGTGCAGATGGCGATTATTGCTTCATTGGTTATTGTGGTAGATCAGTTTCTCAAGGCTTACGCTTATTCAATAAGTAAAAGCCTATCGGTATTTGTTGGTTTGATTATTACTAACTGTATCGTAATGGGGCGCGCTGAAGCTTACGCGATGAAAAATCCGCCAATTCCCAGTTTCATTGACGGTATTGGTAACGGTCTAGGTTATAGCGCGATCTTAATCATTCTTGGTGTGATTCGTGAGTCTCTTGGGTCTGGTAAATTGTTTGGGTTTGAGGTTCTTCCTGTGGTAAACGATGGTGGGTGGTATGTACCTAACGGTATGTTGTTATTGCCCCCAAGCGCGTTTTTCCTGATTGGCTTAATTATATGGGCGCTTCGCTCCTGGAAGCCTGAACAGGTAGAGCAGCCGGATTTCAAAATTTCACCTAATACTAAAGCATCTCACCACTAAGCGAGGAGGAATATCTAATGGAACATTATATAAGCCTTTTTGTTAAGGCGGTATTTGTAGAAAATATGGCACTCGCCTTTTTCTTAGGCATGTGTACGTTTATTGCTGTATCGAAGAAAATTCAGACGTCAATCGGGTTAGGTGTTGCCGTTATTGTTGTGCAGCTTCTTACGGTGCCAATTAACAATTTGTTATTCCAATATTTACTGAAAGATGGAGCATTAGCATGGGCTGGCATGCCCGATGTTGACTTATCCTTCTTAGGTTTATTGTGTTACATCGGTGTTATCGCCGCGGTAGTGCAAGTGCTGGAAATGATATTGGATAAGTACATGCCAGCGTTATATAACGCACTGGGTGTGTTCCTTCCGTTGATCACTGTGAACTGTGCCATCATGGGTGCCTCTCTCTTTATGGTAGAGCGAGACTATGATTTTGGTGAAAGTGTGGTTTATGGTGTTGGTGCAGGTGTTGGTTGGGCATTAGCAATTGCTGTGTTGGCTGGTATCCGAGAAAAAATGAAATATAGCGATGTACCAGAAGGGCTACAGGGTTTGGGCATTACCTTCATTACAGTGGGTTTGATGTCTTTGGGCTTTATGTCATTTTCTGGCGTACAACTTTAATCGAGCGGAGGAGTTAGCATAATGGGAAATACAATTCTGCTTGGTGTTGGGATGTTTACCGCCATAGTATTAAGTCTTGTGGTACTGATTTTGATTGCCCGCTCTAAGCTGGTTAGTACCGGTGCGGTTCATATAGACATTAATAATGACCCGGAAAAAGGCATTGAAGTTGCTGCTGGGGGCAAGTTGTTGAATACTCTTGCTGATGAGAAGATATTTGTATCTTCAGCCTGTGGTGGTGGTGGTACTTGTGCCCAGTGTAAAGTTATCGTGTCTGATGGTGGCGGGGATATCCTTCCTACAGAAGAAACGCATTTCACCCCGCGTGAAGTAAAAGAAGGTTGGCGTTTGGCATGTCAAGTTGCGGTTAAACAAGACATGAAAATTGAACTTGATGAGGCCTTCTTTGGTGTTAAGAAATGGGAATGTACCGTTAACAGTAATCCCAACGTGGCGACTTTTATTAAGGAGCTTGTTCTGGATTTGCCTGAAGGTGAAAATGTTAATTTTCGTGCCGGTGGTTATGTTCAGTTAGAGCGTCCTGCATCAAATGTTCAATATAAAGACTTCGATATTGATGCTGAGTATCGCGAAGATTGGGAAAAGTTTGGGTTCTTTAAATATGAATCTATTACTACTGAGCCGATCATTCGAGCCTACTCAATGGCAAATTACCCTGATGAAAAGGGCTTGCTGAAATTTAACATTCGTGTCGCAACACCACCTCCTGGTTCACAAGGTATTCCTCCTGGTTTGATGTCTTCTTGGGTGTTTAATCTTAAGAAAGGTGACAAGGTAGCGGTATACGGGCCATTTGGTGAATTCTTCGCGTCGGATAATGATGCTGAAATGGTATTTGTTGGCGGTGGTGCTGGAATGGCACCAATGCGTTCGCATATCTTTGATCAACTTAAGCGTTTGAAAGCAACGCGTAAGATGAGTTATTGGTATGGTGCACGAAGCTTGCGTGAGCTTTTCTATAAAGAAGAGTATGATGACCTTGCTGCAGAGAACGATAACTTTAAATGGCATATCGCGTTATCAGATCCACAGCCAGAAGATAGCTGGGATGGCTTGACCGGTTTTATTCATAACGTTCTATATGATGAGTATCTTAAGGATCACTCAGCGCCAGAAGATTGTGAGTACTACATGTGTGGGCCTCCCATGATGACATCTGCTGTTATTAAGATGTTAGAAGATCTTGGTGTGGAACGTGACAATATCTTCCTTGATGATTTTGGTGGTTAATAGATTTCAATAATATTGAGATCAAACGTATCATGGTTAGATATCCGCAGCCCGCAATACAAATACGATGGTTATTATTTATTGTATTTTGTCTTGCGGGCTGTGACGTTTCTGAATTACAGAAAACAGAGTCAGAGCAAACAGAACCTCTAGCTACAGAAGCGGCGGTGCATTTGTCCGGCCCTACAATGGGGACTTGGTATAACGTAAAAGTTATCTCCCAGGTTGGTATTGATCAGAATGCTCTGTCGAAAAAAATTGAAGCAGTTCTCTTTGATATCAACAGTTTGATGTCGACTTACGATCTTGGATCGGAGCTGTCGCGCTTTAACCTGTTACCCATTAATACACAGATGGTGTTGTCTCCTGATACAGTAACAGTGATAAAAATGGCGCTAGATCTTAGCGTAAAAACTGCTGGTGCTTTTGATGTAACAGTGGGGCCTGTGGTGAATTTGTGGGGGTTTGGGCCTGATGGACGCTTAGAAAACAAACCTTCTGAAATGGCTATTGATGCGGCTTTATCTCAGGTTGGGTATCAAGCGTTGGTTTGGCATAGCGATAATCAATTATCCAAATCAAAACCTGTGTATGTGGATTTATCCGCTATTGCGAAAGGTTTTGCTGTTGACAAAGTCGCAGAGGTGTTACGTGAGCAGGGCTATAATCGTTTTCTGGTAGATATTGGGGGTGAGCTTGTAGCTGGTGATGGAAAAGCACCGGGGCAAGATTGGAAAGTGGCAGTTGAGCAGCCAGATGCTCATCAGCGAGCCATTCAAAAGGTGATTTCATTGCGACGTATGGGGGTGGCAACCTCGGGAGATTACCGAAACTTCTATGAGTTTGAGGGGAGGCGATATTCACACACAATCGACCCGAGAACAGGTAGGCCAGTTGCACATAAATTAGCGTCAGTATCGGTTTTGCACCCCAGTGTGGCTTACGCAGATGGGGTAGCAACAGCGCTAATGGTACTTGGTACTGAGCAGGGTTATGCGTTGGCAAGTAAATTAGGTATATCAGCATATTTTATCTATAAAACATCATCGGGGTTTGAAGTGAAAGCTACTGATGGTTTTTTGAGCTATGTTTCGAGGTAGGATGTCTGGTAAAATAGACGCAATCTACTTTTCAGAATGACTATTTTTTAATAAGGTGACGGTAATGGCAACTTTTGTATTAACAGCAATTATATTTGGACTCGTTATTGCCGGAATGGCTGTTGGTGTTATTTTTCAAGATAAACCTATTAAAGGCTCATGCGGTGGTTTGAACAATATAGGTCTGGGTGGAAAATGTGATATTTGTGGTAGTGATACGAGCAAATGTGAAGAGGAAACGGATGTAGAAGCAATGGATGACTCTGTGGTTGATACTTCAATGGCTTATGATGCCATTAAAAAATAGAGGATAGTAGCGGTTGCTCTTCAACCCTTTACGGTCTCTAAAACCCCATTAGGTCACTACCTAATGGGGTTTTTTATTTGTGCTACGCTAAATATAACCACACCGATAGGGTAATTAGTGTATGCCTACACATTTTGATGTTGTTGTAATTGGTTCAGGGCCTTCGGGAGAGGGGGCCGCAATGCGGGCGAGTAAGAGCGGTAAATCCGTCGCAATGGTCGAAGAAAAACCTGCTGTCGGTGGAAACTGTGCGCACCTCGGCACTATTCCATCAAAAGCATTGCGGCATGCGGTTAAGCAGATTATTCGGTTTAATACCGACGCAATGTTTCGAGATATTGGGGAACCTAGGTCATTTTCATTTCCCAAAGTACTAAAGCGTGCAGAAAGAATTATTAGCAAGCAGGTGGCACTTAGAACTACCTTTTATGGACGCAACCATGTGAAATTGTACTTTGGTGAGGCGCGGTTTACCGATGCCCATGTTATTGAAGTCGTAAATAGTGATGGCTCAATCGAAACACTTATTGCAGATAAAGTTGTTATTGCTACGGGATCCAGGCCTTACCGACCAAACAATGTAGACTTTGATGCCTCAAGAATTTATGACAGTGACTCTGTCCTGAATATGGTGGACACACCAAGAAAAATTGTCATTTATGGTGCTGGAGTCATTGGATGTGAGTATGCCTCAATATTTTGTGGTTTAGGTGTGCGAGTTGAGTTGATTAATACGCGAGAGCATTTACTAGATTTTCTTGATACAGAAATTTCCGATGCCTTAAGTTACCACTTGCGTGACATAGGGGTATTAATTCGAAATCATGAAGAATATGAACGTATAGAATGTCGAGAAAATGATGTGTTGGTACACCTTAAGTCTGGAAAATTGGTGAGAGGGGGGGCATTTTTATGGTGTAATGGTCGGTCTGGAAATACTGAAAAATTGGATTTGGAAGCCGTAGGTTTAAGTGCTAATGAACGCGGCCTCTTAGAGGTAAATGAGTCCTATCAAACAATGGTCCCGCACGTTTATGCAGCAGGGGATGTCATTGGCTGGCCAAGTTTAGCCAGTGCGGCGTATGATCAAGGGCGTTCTATAGGTGGCGCGGTATCAGAAATAGAAGATTTGTATGTAGTAAAAGAAGTTCCTACTGGTATTTATACGATCCCAGAAATTAGCTCTATAGGAAAGACGGAGCAAGAACTGACAAAAGAAAAAGTGCCTTATGATGTAGGCCAAGCCTTTTTCAAAACCATAGCAAGGGCACAAATCTCTGGTGAGACAGTTGGAATGCTAAAAATCCTTTTTCACCGAGAAACGTTGGAAATTCTAGGGATTCATTGCTTTGGTGACCAAGCGGCTGAAATTGTACATATTGGTCAAGCTATTATGAATCAGCCTGGTTCTGCTAATACACTTGAGTACTTTGTGAATACTACGTTTAATTACCCAACGATGGCTGAAGCTTATCGGGTTGCAGCGTTGAATGGCTTGTATCGAGTGGATAGCTTATAATCCTGCCTTCTTTTTTTGCAGGTTAGTGGCAAATGATTTCAGTACCATCAAGTGTGTACCTTGGGATTTATCGGTTAGGTTTTTTTGTATGTGTAATTGCAATAAGTTGGCTGGCATTTGGCTCACCACCTTCGAACATTGCAGCTACCGTGAGTGATAAAGTGTTACATGGCATGGCGTTTTTAGTGCTTGGTTACTTGTTGTCTGGCGCGTTGCCTGCTCATTCGTTTTGGAAGGTTGTGTTACCAGTATTGCTAGCTTATGGTTTTTTTATTGAGCTTGTTCAGTGGCGATTGTCACATCGAGACTTTTCATTGTTGGATTTTGCCGCGGATGCTGCTGGACTGCTTCTGTATTGGGTTTGTCACAAGCCCATTTGGACGATAAGTACTTTTTTCCTATCAGAAAAAACACTTCGGTAACCTAGACGTTCCCTTTTTAAAAGGAGCGCAAACTCTCTAAGGTTGTTTTGAAATGCTCTACCGCTTGTTCGGAAGATACGAGTTCGCCCGTGTTTGTCGCCAATGAGAGCAGGTCAAGCAGAACCTGTTGTGTTTCAAACGCTTCGCCGTTTAGATTGAAATTGAGGTTGTTGTTAACGAGCGAATTAATAGAATTGCGAGTATTATCCGATATGGTAATACCATTTTCTGGGTAACTGTCACTGTCGAGGGTTTGTAATAATCGAAGGGTGTTGGTTGCTCTATCTTCGTGGTTGCTTTGATAGTCTAATTCACCGTTCTCCAGAGTCCCATTCAATGTGCCAAGCTCAAGAGGTGTTACCGTACTGTCGGCAACTGCAGCACCCAGTACCAAACTACCGATTGAAAATTCAATGATTTCGTTAGTGTTATATTGAAATGTACCAGCCGTATCGGTGACACCAGAAAATGCTGACGTCCTGTATTGTATTCCGCTTACAGGGCTATCGACAAAGTTACCCGTTTTGGATTGTTCCGCCGAATCTTCTTCATTTTGACCAACTAAGCCACCCCGCGAGTCGGATTGTTCTTCAGTGACGTCAGGAGCATTAGGCGCACTGGAGCTGCCTCCTCCGCAGGCCGTTAGCAACACGCTAGACAGCAATATTGTGAAGTATATGTTTATGCTACGTGTGGATAGGTTCATGGTTGTTGTTTAATCCAGTCTTTTATTCGTTTGCTAGGGGCGAAGAGGCCAAAAAACATACAAACGATTATAAGTGGCTAAGACTAAAGGTCAATGACAGTGAATATTAGAATTGAAAATCCCTGTTGCTTCTGTGTTACCAGTGTAAGTGGGCGTTAAGGAATGTAATGCTTATCAAACAACTATTGCTCGAATAAGACAGGCAGATCCACTGACGGGCGGCATGGGGGCGTTGCTGCGCCAATAACTCGAGCTTCTTTTTTTGAACAATCACGAGCGACAGCCCCCATGTAAGGGGTATCTTCTGGGTCGAATAACGCGATCACGATAGGAATTGGGCTGGTTTTTTGTACATGGGTGACGATAGCGGTTTCACCGGTTGCAAGCTTAACCCAGGTGCCAGGAGGGTATACGCCAATAGCTTTGGCGAAGTTAAGCATTAATTTTTTTATTCGCGGATCTTCTTCTTTAAATAGGTGGGAGAGAGCTTCTTTTGGGTGAATAGACTTTCTGTAGGCTCGGTTGTCTATTCTGGCGGTGTAAGTTTCACAAATGCCGATGATGAGCGCTGGGGTGGATATATCATCACCTTTAAGATGGTTTGGGTAGCCGCTACCATCAGGACGTTCGTGGTGTTGACGCATCGCCTTTGTCATTACAGGGTTCATAAAGCCAGCGGCCTCAACGAGCTGAGCACCCTTTAAGGCATGTTTTTGCATTTTTGCTCGTTGATCATCTGTAAGCCTGCCTTCAATGGTATTTAGCAATACCTGTAATTCATAAAATGTGATGTTGCAGGTAAGAATCGCGTTCATAAGAGATTGCTGTATATCGGGTTTGATTTCGTGTTGCTTACCGATCATATGGGCCAAAGCAGCACAATAAATAGGTTGTTTTAAGGGGGATACTTGGTTACTTAAATGGATGGCAGCTAGGGTTGCATCGGGCTTGCTGTCTGAAATGACAATGACACTGTCGATAATGTGTTGCATGATGTCTCGAGATTTTTCACTTTTTTGTTTAATCGCAGCGAATAAATCTGAAATCAACGGGATTAAACTATCCAGTTGAGTAAAGGGGTCAATCTTCTTATTGTTGATAGCCATGAACACCGTCGCCTAATTTGGAGCCCTTAAATTTCAAGCGCTTAGCGTAAAGTATAGACCAAGATTCTAGGGGTTATCGGTTTAAGCCGAAATGCAAGATTAATTGCTAGTCAGTTGGTATTAAATCCCCTATTTTTCTGAATGGTCGTTATATTAATTGCTAAATCGTAACGGTCAAAAAAGGGAATCGCTCCGCAATGAGCTTTGGTGCGTTGAGTAGTAATGCAATATTGGCGTTAAACAAAGGTGCGGGTATTGGTAATTTTTGCCATAACACGGGAGAGGGCAGTGTTAGTCGCTACCATTTGGAGCATGGCGGTGATCTGATATGGCAAGTGGGTATTGGTTATTTGGGTTGTCGTGATAGTGAGGGTAGATTCTGCCCTACAACGTTTGTAGGTATGGCGACTCAAGATCCAACACTGTCTGCAGGTCTTGTGGTTGGGAATAAAGCGCAACGTATTGCGCGTTTTCATGATGAAACGGTTAACGCTACGATGGAGCTGGCAGCATCTGCCGGTTTAGAGCAGCCGAGTCAACTGAATCGGTCTCATATATTTAGGCGGGTAAGTCAAATGGAGATCAAGCGTTATGATGAAATCTATCCTTATCCGGTGGCGGGTTGTTTGCTGACGAATGAATTTCCAAGCCATTTTGCACAGGAAATGGCTGAGTCGAGTGCTGATTGCTTTATGCCCAAACGTAACTTTGCTGAACATACTGGCGGTATTGAGGCGCTTGGTTGAACTTGTGATTTAAATAGCGATGCTTTTTAAATAAGCGTGACGTTTTTTTTTGTCCAGTTTCACCAATGCTTTACACTGCTTATAGAACGCTGAAAGGTCATGGTTGTTTTGCTCCAGTAAACCCTGAAGTCCAGCAACTAATGCGTTGTATGTCGCTATTGTACTTAATTGAGCGTTGTTGAGAGGGCCATTGAACCATTTGTCATAACCTGAATATCCGTTCCACGTTTGTTCTTTAAGTTGTTGGTATTCATCTTTTAGGGCGACAATCAGTGCCTGTTTTTCTAGCCGTTTTTCCCCATCTTCTATATCACTTTTATAAAGTGTTACTCTGAGCTTTCGATGCTGAAGAATTAGATCGATAAATTGTTGATGTCGATTTTTTCTGGTTAAGTGCTTTGCCAATAATTCGTCTTTCGATTGGGTTTTAAGCCAGCGCATTAGGCCTTCAATTTCAACCGTTGTGGCAAAGCTTTCATTGAATACGGAGTCACCTTTTATATAGAGTAATTTATGGCTGAGTTCGTGAAACAATAAGCCCGCTAAGCTAGCATCACCACGAAATAAAAAGGTGTTTAATATCGGGTCGTCGAACCACCCTAGCGTACTGTAGGCGGCAACACCGCCGACGTATGTATCGAGATGATTGCTCTCAAGTTGTGAGGCGTAGCTTTTTGCATCGGCTTCAGAGAAGTAACCTTTGTAATTTACGCACCCTGCAATAGGAAAACACCATTTTTGTGGTGTCATTGAAAATTCGGGAGCGGCGACTACATTCCAGACGACATGGGGGCGTTTTAAGTCAACATATTCGCTGTAATGATCGCCGACAGGCAGTTGCAACTCTGTTTCGGCGTAGGATCGTAATTCCATGACGCGTTTAAGTTGTTTTTTTTCTTTTGCGGGAAGTGTGCCGTTGTCGATTAAATGTTGGATCGGTTCCCTGGCCGCCATTATTTTTATATGGCCTTCGGCGACTTGATAATAGTAGCGACTGCTTTCGCACCCAGGTAAACATAAACTGAATATCGCGATGGCAATAAAGAATGTGAAAATACGGTTGGCGTTTGTTCGTAGGCGTATATGCATAGGTGTTTTTTATAGCAGTTATTGAGTATGGAAAAGGGGGGCCAATCGAGATGGTGCATCTGTGATGATACTATTAACACCGTGTAATGAAACGGTTTGCGCAGCATTGATAGTGTTTACTGTCCACACGGAAACGTGAAGGTTTAGCTCGTGAGCTTTACGTACAAGCCTTTTGTTGCACCGTCGCCAATCCAAAACCAAGTAGTGGCAATGGAGACGTTTACAAATTCCCAGAGGGTTTCTGCTAAAGCGCTCTGCTACAAAGCCGCGCCTAATCAAGGGTGCATGTTTTTGCATATACCCCAAGAAACGAGTATCGCTGGAGGTGACAATCGCTTGTTTTTCTAGTTGGTGTCGCTGAATAAGGTTTGTTAACTCTTGGGCTAAGATAGGGAATTGTTCTTTGCTGGGTGGTTTTACCTCGAGCTGAATGCTTTTTAGTTCTTGCCATTCCTCTAATATTTCATCCAATAGAGGGATGCCAGAATGTCTGCTCCAGTTTGGGAAATGGTGTGCTGCGTTCATTCTGGCTAAGTTGGCAGCGCTAAAGTCTGATATGTTGCCAGAGTGTGCGGTTGTTCTATCAACGGTTTTGTCGTGAATAACGACCAGCTGATTATCTTTAGAAAGGTGTAAGTCAAGTTCGACATGATGTATGTCTAAACTTTGCAATAGGCGAAAACCAGCCAGTGTATTTTCGGGGGCCTCTTGGCGAGCACCTCGGTGACCAACAATGACAGTGTTAAGGGAGGGTGTTTTTACGTTATTCACTCAATAGCCAGCCGTGATAATTCGTTTAAGCTTTGTTTGCTTGATCCATCGTTCGAATTATTGTTTTTTTGCTGCGTTATAAGTATTTATGGGTGAAGAACACTGTGAATGACATAGTCATCTTCAAAATAAACCGTGAACTCATCATATACCCATTGTGAAATAGGCGGTTGACCCACCGAAGCGGTTTGCTGGCTAGGATTGCCGAATTGATTGGATACCTGAGCTTTCGAGATACCACGAGCAGGGCGTTCAACATTCTGATTTGCTGCACCCTGTTGTCCAACAGGTACGGCTATGGACTCCGCTACACTTAAACTGGAATAGCAACTGGAAAAACTTAGCAGCATTGCAACTGCGAAACCCAAAAATTTATTCATGACGACACTCCTTAGAAGTTACAGCAAAAAATGACAGCTCTTCAGTTAGTTATAGCAGATATCTTACGGATTTTACTATCTATTTTCGTCGCTTTTAGGTGAGTGTTCACGTAATTCTAATGATTGTTTACGTCGGATGTGTCGCGATAGCTGTTTTCGATCATTCTCAAGTAGAACGGTGAACTCAACACCAACTCGGTAAATTGCCGGTAGACCCTCCAATAGGCTACTTCCCTTCACCTGGCCAATGGTAGAAATCGAACTGTACGAAGGGAATAGCACCATTGTCAGGTGAATGTAACTATCAAGTTCAAGAGGAGAATAATGGGTAAATGAGATACCACCTTCGCTTAAGGAAACATTTTCCTTTTTGGCAATATTTTCCCCTTTGCTACTGCTAACAAGGTATCTCGTGAGGCAGTCTATTTTTTGATCTATTGTCTTGAGGTAGGTCGCCACAGCATTGTTGGTGTCGACAATGAGAGGCATGAGGCTTTGTGCATCGCTCTCAAGGGCGCGTAATTGGCTGAATAGTAACGCCTCTTTAGGGATGTCAAATTTCTCGTTATAGGGGTCTTCACTGATGAGGTGCTTTTCAATCGGGTGCTTGATCAGGTGGATTCGATCTTCAAGTCGAAAAAAATCCCGTCGATTGATATCATCTTGAAGCATATTGAGAGCTTGCCTAATAGTTGGTTTTTATTACTTTAGTTGTAATTACGCATTTTTAACAGCGGATCCACCAGGAATCGACACCCTTTTGTGTTGCTAAGTTGAACGGAGGGTTGAAGGGCAAGTTGTTGATTATCGTGTGCATTTACAATGCCCCTATGGTTTAATGCGCGAATGTTTAAACCTGTATCCTTATATGTGGGGCTACGCTATACCCGAGCGAAGCGAAGAAACCACTTTATCTCATTTATATCTCTTACCTCCATCATGGGCTTGACCCTGGGTGTGGCGGTGTTAATTGTTGTGCTTTCTGTTATGAACGGCTTTGATCGTGAATTGCAACAGCGCATTCTTGGAATGGTTCCTCAGGCCAGTATTTTGGGCTACAAGCCATTTTCTGGATGGGAGCAAGTTGTTGACGAAGCCAAAAAGAACGGAGAAGTCAAAGCGGCAGCGCCTTTCATTCAGTTACAGGGCATGCTGACTCATCAAGGCACTGTGAGCGGTGTGTTTTTGACGGGGGTGGAGCCCTCGTTGGAAAAAGATGTTTCTATCATTGCTGAGCATATGCAAGCAGGAAATATCGACGATTTAACCCCAGGTTCATTTAATATGGTGCTTGGAGCAGGCTTGGCAAGCAATCTAGGCTTAGCGATAGGGGATAAGGTGACTCTGGTATTACCTGAGGCATCTGTTACACCAGCAGGCGTATTGCCTCGTTTCAAGCGTTTTACGGTGAGCGGTATTTTTAAAGTAGGTGCAGAACTGGATGGTTTGATGGCCTACGTGAATTTGGTAGACGCTTCAAAGTTAGCGAAAATTAAAGGGCGTGTGCATGGCGTTCGGCTTAGTTTGCACGATCTATTTAAAGCTGGACGTGTATCTTGGGATATCGTCGCTAACCTTCCTGGCAAATACTATGCCTCGGATTGGACGCGAACCCATGGAAATTTGTTTCAGGCGATTAAATTAGAAAAAACCATGATGGCGTTATTGCTGTTACTTATCGTTGCCGTGGCAGCATTTAATATTGTGTCTAGCTTGGTGATGGTTGTTACCGATAAAACATCTGATATTGCAATATTGCGCACATTAGGGGCAAGCCCAAAAACAATTATGGGCATCTTCATGGTGCAAGGTACGTTTATTGGCCTTATGGGAACTTTTCTTGGGACTTCGCTTGGTGTGTTGGTTGCGTTAAATATCAGTGACTTTGCAACGTGGTTGGAAAAAGTATTGGATACTCCTTTGTTTGCCCAGTATTTTGTTAATTATCTACCATCAGAATTGCGACTTGATAACGTCATTTTTGTCAGTGTGGTTGCATTTCTTATGAGCTTTTTGGCGACGATTTACCCGGCCTTAAAAGCCTCTAAAGTCCAACCAGCCGAGGCTTTACGTTATGACTAATAGAGTGGAAGGTGAGGGCAATATTGCACTGGAATGTGTGGATTTAAAAAAGTCCTACACAGAAGGTTCTATTAGCGTTGACGTGTTAAAGGGTGTAAGTTTTCAGTTAAAAAAAGGTGAGTTTGTTGCCATTATAGGCAACTCTGGATCCGGTAAAACAACCCTGTTGCATATGATTGGCGGCTTGGATGTTCCAAGCTCAGGGCAGGTTAGGGTTAATGGCCAGGATTTTAGTGAGCTCTCCGACCGTCAGCGAGGGGATGTAAGAAACCAACACGTTGGTATTGTTTATCAATTTCATCATTTGTTGGCAGAATTTTCTGCATTAGAAAATGTCGCAATGCCACTGATGTTACGAAAGTCTGAGTCGGTGAAATCAGCTCAGGATCGAGCGAAAAAGATGTTGGAACGGGTGGGTTTGACTCATCGGTTGGATCATAAACCCGCAGAATTGTCGGGAGGCGAGCGCCAGCGAGTTGCAATAGCACGGGCTCTGGTGACCGAGCCTACCGTTGTGTTGGCGGATGAACCTACGGGAAACCTGGATATCCATACGGCGAAAGAAATTCAGCAACTGATGTCAGAGCTTAATCGAGATTTAGGGATTTCTTTCTTGATTGTGACCCATGATTTAGGATTGGCAGGTAAAGTTGAGCGAGTGTTAAAGATGGAAGACGGGCATCTAATGAGCATTGAGAGTGTAGAAAGCTTTTAGAGGTGGTCTTGGAAGGTCGCGAAAATAGTTAAGAAGCTTTAAGGGTTATTGTTTTCTCTGCGTTGTAGTCGTCTTGCATTCCAACTGCGTAATATGTGCCAGCGCCAAAGATTGCGAACGGCAATATAGCTGACAAAACCAAGGATGGTACCGATAATGGCACACCCGAGCAATAGTGGTTTACCGATTGTCCAAATATGTTCAACAATTGTCGTAAGTTCAAAGGCGATAGGTTGGCCGTCTGCACCAAGGGACTCACCTAAGAAAAACGTACCAACAAGATAACAAAAAGAATATAACGGAAAATAGGTGAACGGATTACTAATCCAGGTGGATGCTGCAGCTACAGCGATATTCCCACGAGTAATCAATGCAAGGCTTATCGCAAGGAACATTTGTATTGGCAAAGGAATGAAAGCTGCAAACACTCCCGCAAACATGCCTGCAGATACCGAGCGTCGGTTAAAATGCAACAAGTTTGGATCATTGACTAATGGTCTTAGCACTTTCAGCCATTTGTTTTGCATGACTGTGTGCGGATCTGGCATATGTTTTTTGAAAAACTTTTTCAATGGCGTATTTTTCTACGGTTTAAACTGTTGGGTATGGGGTGTTTTGGTAATTGAGTGCGAGCTATTATGCATAAATACCGCAATTAACTCTAGGTCGATTCAGTGTTAGTTACGCAATTAGCGGCTTTTTGTTGTGCTGTAGCAGGGTACTTCTGCTGGGTGACGCTTGGTTTTTCAATGGCCTTGACGAATGTACCACTTTCTATGCCTTGGTTAGCCTCTTTCAGCATAGCTAAACCTTTTGCTGCTGGGTTGGTTGTTTTAGGTGTATTTACCTTCTCACGTCAAAGGCTAGCGCTCAACCCAACACGTTTTTTGGGTAGTGTTACGTTAGCGTTGGCCGTTGGTTTGATATGGTCTAACTCTGCTCACAACTACTTTATTCAGGGGCGAGTGCAAGCCCCTCTAACCCTTGAGTTGCAAGGGGTGATTGTTGGGTTACCTGAATCAAAGGGGGATAAGGTAACTTTTCTATTTCGCACCCAAGGAGCCGCAAATGGCATTGATGGCTTTCAGGGCGTGTTGTTACGTGTTACATGGAGAGATTCAAAAAAGGTATTGAAGCCAGGGCAAATATGGCATTTGCCTTTGCGTCTAAGGTCGAGTGACTCTGTTAATGTTTCTGGGGTTGCTTATGTGCAAGAGGGTATGGGGGATCCAAGTCAGTTAGGAGTAGAGCGAACCTATCACAGCATAAGGTTTCAGTTGAAGCAAAGGTTATTACAGACCGTCGGCAAACATAACTCAAACAAGCAAAACTTGAGTAAACACAATTCTAGAAAACAAAAAACGGAGGAAAACGTAACATCCTTGCAGTCTACTCAGCTGGCGGCGTTGCTCTTAGCCTTGTTATTGGGGGATCGCAGTTTGTTAACTCCCGCAGATTGGCAGTTATTAAGTGATACGGGGACGACACATTTAATGGCTATTTCTGGATTGCATATCGGGTTGGTGGCTAGCTTCACCTATTTACTTGTTTTATACGGCCTGCGTTTATTTAGAGTTAATAATGTTATGCCGGTAGTGATTTCTGGGTTTCACCTTGCTCACTTGGCTGCGCTTTGTGCGGCGTGGACGTATGGGGCGTTGGCTGGATATTCTGTGCCGACACAGCGGGCGTGTTTAACGGTAACGGTTGTTGTGATATTGCGTCTTGTGTACCCTATTGTTAACCCTTGGTTGGCGGTATTGGTTAGCGCGGCGGTGGTTTTGCTGTTTGACCCTATTGCGATATTAAGTGCCAGTTTTTGGTTGACGTTTACCGCGGTAGTTTTTATTTTTTTTGTGGTGCGGGGGCGGGTGGGACGATTACCTGTTTTGCCTTCGTGGACTCGGGTCCAATTGGCGTTGTTTATTGGTTTGCTTCCTCTATCTGTCGGGTATTTTGGAAAGGTATCTTTGGTCAGCATCTTCGCGAACCTTGTTGCTGTGCCAGTGGTTGGCTGGTTGGTGGTACCTATAGCTTTTTTCTATGCCGCGCTAATATGTTGTGGGGTGTATCTGGAAACTATCACTCACTGGGTTATTGTGTTGCTTGATACGGTAGTTGCGGGTTTGATGTTTTTCTTGGTCGAAGTTCAGTCCTGGGGAGCGGTATTGTTATTCCCCCAACCCTCAAATACGGTTATATGGTTTGCAATGTTGGGGGCTGCGGTACTGTGTTTGCCAAGAGCTGTACCGGGAAAAAGGGTGGCATTGTTGATGTTTATGCCTTTGTTTGCATCCTTGCTTGTATTGGGTGGTAGAGGGAATTTAACCGGTGATTTTGTTATTGATGCGCTGCCTAGCAATTCTACACTGATGGTAATCGATCGGGGAGATTCCTTGGTCTTGATTGGGTTGCACGATACACCGGCTTATAAAATACAGTACCAATTTTCACGTTATCTACAGCGCAAGGGAGTAAAAAATGAACTTAGCGAGCCGGTGTTCAGCACCTACCGTCAGTGGATATCGGAGGAATACTTTGTGTTGAACGTTCGGTTGCAGTCTCGTCCTTTTTTACAGTGGGCTGCTGTTGATGTAGAGAGTTTGTCTGTGTGTGCAGGAGAGGTTGTTGAATTTGAGGCCGTAACTATTGAATCAATGAATGTTGGTGGGAGGTGTCAATTGTTATTGTCAGGAGAAAGAAGGCATTATTTGGTTGCTGCCCCCGGAAGCGTTCAGCAGCAATTAACATTTGTGGACAGGCATAAGTCGCGCCTAGTAAATAAAGATATTACGGGGTTGTTAGTTAATGCAGGTTCGGGCCAGAGGGGGCGAACTGATGTATTGTTAAGTGGTGCACTGCTAAATACCGTTAACCCAACGCAGGTGGTATTTTTAGGGAAGGCTAAGTCGGCTGCAAGGTCTAAAAATAGCTCTGAAAATAAAATTGATGTCGAGTTGTCACGTCGCTTGGCCGCACGTGAGATTGAGGTGAAAAAAGCGAATTCTCAAGGGATGTTATTGAAATTGTGAAATGTCGGGTTAATGTTAATCGGCGAGTGTGATAGATTGAGCAGCATTCATAAAATTTGGAGATAATAAAACGTGATTGAGTTTGTTAAAGCTGGTGGGTTAGTGATGTTTCCCATCATTCTGTGTTCTATTCTTGCTATTGCTATTATTGCTGAGCGCCTTTGGAGCCTTAGAATTAGTCGCATTACCCCAGCAAACCTATTGACCAAAGTTTGGGGGTGGATGAAAAATAATCAGCTTGATGGCGCTAGAGTTAAAGAGCTTCGTGATTCATCTCCCTTGGGTAAGATACTGGCAGCCGGGCTGCTTAACTCCAACCATGGTCGAGGTATTATGAAGGAGTCGATTGTGGACAGTGCGACGCAGGAAATTCATGAGATGGGGCGCTTTCTTAATCTGCTTGGGTCTATTGCCGCTATTACGCCGCTACTGGGGTTGTTAGGTACCGTTATTGGCATGATCAAGGTATTTAACGCCATTGTTATGCAAGGGGCTGGCAATGCTGCCGTTTTAGCGGGCGGGATATCGGAGGCGCTTTATACTACGGCTGCAGGTTTGACGGTTGCAATCCCTGCTTTGTTTTTTCATCGCTTTTTTACACGACGGATTGATGAGATTTCAGTGATGATGGAGCAAGAAGCGATTAAATTGGTAGATATTCTTCATGGTGACCGAGAGCGGGATTCACAGGAGGGGGATAGCAAGTGAAGTTTATTCGCCAGCCAGTAGAGGAAACAACGGTTAACTTAACACCCCTTATTGATGTGGTGTTTTTGTTGTTGATTTTCTTTATGGTATCTACAACGTTTACGAAAGAGCGTCAATTAGTGATTGATTTACCTGAAGCTGTCGGAGAGGCTTCAATGGAAGACCCATTACAGATTGAAATAATTATCAGTGCTGATGGAGAGTACGCTGTAAATGGACAGCGCTTGGTTAATCGAAAGCTCACAACGTTGCGAAAAGCATTAATCGAAGTGTCTGATGGCAACACGGATTTGCCGCTTATTATCAGTGCAGATAAAGATACCGCGTACCAGTCGGTTATTTCTGCAATGGATGTTGCTGGCCAACTAGGTTTTTCTAAGCAGAGTCTGCCGATAAAAGGACAATCAAGTCAGTGATGATAATCTCTAATTCCTATCTGGAGATTTTGAATTTCTACCAAAAACCTTGTTGTTGCAGAGCTTCAAATAAATACCGATTATGATGCACAAAATTGAGCAGTACTTTCAACAGGTTTGGTATGAGGGGCGCAAGCCCCCTGTTCTGCTTGGCCCCTTTGAAAAACTTTATCGCCGAGTGGTGAATAAAAAACGGCTTCGTTTTTTGCAAGATGTTAACGCTTCATACTCCCCAAAAGCCTTCGTGATTATTGTTGGAAATATCACGGTGGGTGGTACGGGAAAAACCCCACTGACGTTATTTCTTATTGATGAGTTTAAAAAGAGAGGCTTAGGCGTTGGTGTTATTTCTCGAGGTTATGGTGGGGATGCTAAGCAGTACCCGCTTGCCGTTGATAGCAGCAGCACCGCTCACGAGGTGGGTGATGAGCCTTTAATGATTCATTTGCGCTCTGGAGCTCCTGTGGTTGTTGATCCTGACCGAGTTGCCGCCGCTAAGCATTTGGAGCAAAACTTTGATGTCGATATTATTATTAGTGATGATGGATTACAGCATTACGCGTTAAATCGGTCTGTGGAAATTGTCGTGATGGATGCTACAAGAGGTATTGGCAACGGGCGCTGCTTACCTTGTGGGCCGTTACGAGAACCTGTGGTACGGCTGGCATCTGTTGATTATTTGATTGTAAACAGCGGAAGTATCGAGGGGTTGTCATCCGATGTTCGTTCTGCATTTGGGGATGCCGATGCCAGTTATGGGATGCAAATTACAGCTCAAGGGTTGGAGCCAGTGTTCCGACCCGGGAATGATATGCCTGCCTCCAAGCCTTTTAAAAATACAGAGGTCTACGGCGTGGCGGGTATTGGTAATCCTGCACGTTTCTTTTCTACGTTAGGAGGATTTGGGTATAGAGTTGCTGAAGTGCCATTTCCTGATCATTATCAGTATAAGCAAAGTGACTTTGAGACAATGTCTTCCAAACCGATTGTTATGACAGAAAAAGATGCTGTCAAAGTACATTCGCTTGAGCAAATGCCCAATCTTGCCAATAGCTGGTATTTAAAGGTTTCAGCGAATATAAGCCCGCTTCTAATCGATGGTATACTGCATAAACTATACCCTGGTAAATATGATTCTGACAAATGTAGCTCTGATAAACCTAGCTCAGAAACGCCCAATAGTTAGGCCTGTACGTAGATCTATTCTGGTATAGCACTTCCTTTTTCTTCCCTTTGCATAGGTGTTTGCATGGCTTCTTTTACCGTTATTATCCCTGCCCGTTATAGCTCAACTCGTTTACCGGGAAAGCCATTGTTAGATTTGGCGGGAAAACCGATGATTCAGCGAGTGTATGAGAAGGCTAGCCAAAGTGATGCCAATAGAGTTGTCGTGGCAACTGATGATGAGCGTATCAAGGCCTGTGTACAAGCATTTGGGGGTGAGGTCTGTATGACGTCACCCAATCACGAATCGGGAACCGATAGGTTGGCTGAGGTCGCGCAGCAGTTGGTGTTAGGTGAGGATGAGTGCGTGGTGAATGTACAGGGCGATGAGCCGTTGATACCCCCGTCAGTGATTAATCAGGTGGCCAGTAACCTAGAGGTATCAGGGGCATCGATGTCGACGCTGAGCGAGGTGATTGTATCAGAAGAGGTTGCCTTTGACCCCAATGCTGTAAAAGTTGTCTGTGATAAAAATGGTATTGCCTTGTATTTTAGTCGTGCACCAATCCCTTGGGGTCGGGATACGTTTTCTGCAACTGGCGGGGCTTTGCCGCAGAACCAAACATTACAGCGGCATATTGGAATCTATGGGTATCGAGTGGGGTTCTTGCATCAATTTGTTCAATGGGGCCCTTGTGCACTTGAACAGACTGAATCCTTAGAGCAGTTACGTGCCATGTGGCATGGGGCAAAAATTCATGTTGAGCAAGCTGTCGAGCCACCAGCGCCAGGCATAGATACGGAAGCTGATTTGATGGCGGTTAGAAAATTGTTGGGGGCATCGTGATACGGGTATTGTTAGTTTGTTTAGGCAACATATGTCGCTCACCGACGGCTGAGGTGGTATTTCGGTCAAAAGTTAAAGAGGCGGGCCTAGATGGCTGTGTTGAAATCGTGTCTTGCGGTACTGCAGGTTATCATATTGGAGAGCCATCTGATTCACGCTCGCAAGAGGCTGCAAAGGCGCGAGGTTATGATATGAGTACTTTGCGAGGCCGGCAGGTTCAATATGGTGATTTCGAGCATTTCGATTTCATCTTGGCAATGGATGAATCCAATTTATTGGAGTTACGACAACGTTGCCCGAAACAATATATTGAGAAGCTGGGTTTGTTTTTAACTTACGCGAACAACTGCCAAGAAACGGAAGTTCCAGATCCGTATTATGGCGGAGAGAAAGGTTTTTTCCATGTATTGGATTTGGTGGAGGATGCCTCGGAAGGTTTCGTTGAAGTGATAAAGGCTCGCGTGTAATGTTTAAAAAGCAATATTGTTTGGTGGATAACAATACGTTGGCAAGTGAAGCGTTAGCTGCATACTTTTATGCATTCTCGTCAGAGGAACAGTTAAGTGAGGCGTTAACGCACAGGCCTGATGGGGTTGGTTGTTTTGTGTTGGGTAGCGGCAGCAACGTGGTGTTTGCATCGGATATGGATACGCTGGTATTGCATAACGTGATCCAAGGCATTGATGTTGTTGATCAAGTCGATGGAAGTGTTTGGGTGAAAGTGGCTGGTGGTGTTCTGTGGCATTCGCTGGTGTTGTGGAGTATCAAAAAGGGGTATTCCGGCTTAGAAAATCTATCGCTAATACCGGGCACAGTGGGTGCGGCTCCGATTCAAAATATCGGGGCGTATGGTGTTGAGTTGTGTGATGTCTTTGAGTCACTTGATGCGATTGAAATTAAAACGGGTCGACGTATTAGTCTTAACAAAGGACAGTGTGATTTTGCTTATCGGCATAGTGTTTTTAAAACACCCGCTTATGCTGGTCAGTGGGTTGTTGTTTCTGTGACGTTAAAGCTTTGTTCGCTTAAGGAAGGGGTCGGAGTTGAGTTTAAAACTGAATATGGTGAGATAGAAGCCGAACTGGCTCGAAGAAATATTGCTCAATTAACGCCGGAATTAATGAGCAATGTTATTGTTTCTATTCGGCAGAGGAAGTTACCTGATCCTAATGTTTTACCCAATGTAGGTAGTTTTTTTAAAAATCCTATCGTATCGACACGCGAGTGTCGCCGGATAAAGAATAAGTTTCCTGATCTTGTAAATTATTCCTTGAGTGAGGATAAGTGTAAGTTAGCTGCTGGCTGGATGATTGACCAATTGGGCTGGAAGGGAAGGGAGGATGGTGGTGCCAAGGTTCATGATCAGCAGGCGCTGGTGTTAACGAATGTTGGTGGTGGTGGTAAAGCAGTTGTTGACTTATCAAAGAAAATTCAGGCAGATGTTAAGGATGCTTTTGGTGTTTTCTTGGAGCCAGAACCTCTAATATTTATCTAGATATCGGTGGTTAAATTCCTGTGGTCAAATATTGATCGCCCGAGGGTAGGCTGCGTCGATACTCATGTTGTGACATTTTTACAGCATAATGCACAGACTTATCCACAGAAATTGTGGATACAAATGTAAATGTTAATAGAAACTAAAAAGGCCCTTACCATATGCTGGTAAGGGCCTTTTTAGTTTCTATTTTGATAACAAATATTATTCGTTATCGGCAGGCTTGGGTGCTTCTGCTTTAGGAGCCTCTGCTTTAGGAGTTTCGACTTTAGGCGTTGGTTTGCTTTCAGTCGGTTGTTTCTTTGCCTGCTGCTGATTGGCGAGTTTTTTCTCTAGTTCACGAGCTTTAGCCTCGGCTTGCTGACGCTTTTTTACTTCTCTTGGGTCGTTAGAAGCGCGACCTCCAGCTTTGGGTTTTTCTTTTTGCGCTGGCTTTTCAGTCGGTGCCGTTTTTTCAGCTGTTTTTGATGAAGTAGCTTGTACAGCAGCTGGTGGTTTTGGCGCACGCTTCGGTTGTGCTGGCTGCTTTTGTACTTCAGCTGCAGGCTTGCTTTCTTTTGGTGCCGTCACCTTGTCAGGCGCTTTGTTCGCTACCGTTTCGGTTGCCTTTGGTGTTGGTGCACTTGGTTTAGGTGTGCTTGGCTTAGGTGCGCTTGGTTTAGCTGCAGTGGGCTGGTTTGTTGCATCCTTAGCTTTTTCACTTTGGGCACTGGTAGGCTGTGCTTTTTGTGCTGCTGGTTTAGCTGGCGTAGTGGGTTTGGCTTGTTCCACTTTTGCTTCTTGTGTTACAGGCTTTTCTGCTTGAGGTTTTGCATTGCTCTGTTTTTGTGAGCTTTGCTTTTCTGTTTGCGCAGCGGAGGCTTTTTCGTGTTTAGGAGCTTGGTCGCGACTACTGTTATCTTTTGGTTGTTCGCTATTGGCTGCCTGGGCTTGAGAATCAGTCGTTTCGCTTGATTCAGGGGCGCTTCTCGGTGATGAGTGCTCTTGGCGACGGCGACGGCTGTCATTGGGGTTACGACGTTTACCTCGGCGAGCACCATCTTGCGACTCTTCTTTTTGATCAGTTGCAGGAGTAGCACCTTTGTTGTCTTGAGTTTGATCTTTGTTTCTGTCGCGATTGCGATTCCTGTTTCGATTACGGTTTTGGTTTCGGTTTTGATTGCCTTCTTTTTTGTCTTGAGAGCTCTCATCCTTCTCGCTGGTATTGGTCTGCTTAGCTTCTTTTGAGTCGTTGTTGCTAGACTCTGCCTCGCTTTGATTACGCTGGTTTTGGCTGCGATTGTTGCGTTGGTTTTGGTTGCGACCACCCCCTTGATTACGCCCACCTCCTTGATTGCGGTTGCGCTGGTTGCCACGATTGTTTCGTGGATTACGCTGAGCTGGTTTTGGAGGTTCTGGTTTTTCTTCTTCAACAGGTTTGCCGGTGAACATCTGCACAAACCATGTTAGAAGGCGGGCAAAGAAACCAACTTCTTTGTTTTCTTTGGCTTCAGTGGTCACCACGTTTTCTTGAGGTGTTGGAGCTGGAGTTGATGGTTGAACCATTTTAACAACAGCTTCTTGACGTTTTACGATTGAGCTTTCGGCATCTGCTACCGGTGTGCGATCAACAGTCTCGGTTTCTTGAACCATTTCGTAGCTAGATGCATTGTCACCTTGGACTTGATCTTTTCTTAGGCGTGTGACTTCGTAATGTGGTGTTTCCAAGTTGGGGTTTGGAATGACAAGGACACGAACATTGTTTCTGGCTTCAACGGATACAACGTTGTCGCGTTTTTCATTTAATAGGTACGTGGCAACAGAAACGGGCACTTGAGCGTGGATCTCTGCTGTATTTTCTTTCATTGCCTCTTCTTCGATCAGGCGCATGATCGAAAGAGTTAATGAGTGAAGGTCTCTTACGTAACCTGTACCAACGCAGCGAGGGCAGATATGTCCGCTGGTTTCACCAAGAGATGGGCGTAGTCGTTGGCGTGAAAGCTCTAGTAAACCAAATCGAGAAATTCGACCAACCTGAATGCGTGCTCTATCAATTTCTAGGGCGTCACGCATGCGGTTTTCAACTTCACGCTGGTTTTTGTTGGCAGACATATCAATATAATCAATGACAACTAAACCACCCATGTCACGTAAACGTAACTGCCGTGCAATTTCGTCTGCGGCTTCTAGGTTGGTATTAAGTGCTGTTTCTTCAATGTCGGCACCTTTTGTTGCTCGTGCAGAGTTGATATCAATAGAAACCAACGCTTCTGTTGGATCGATAACAATGGATCCGCCAGAAGGTAGTTTAACCTCTCGTTCAAATGCCATTTCAATCTGACTTTCAATTTGATAGCGCGTAAACAAAGGGACTGGATCGTCGTAATGTTTAATTTTAGGTTCAAACTGAGGCATTACCTGACGTACAAAATTCAGTGCTTCTTCGTATACTTCTTTGCTGTCAATGCAGACTTCGCCGATGTCGTGGCGTAAGTAATCCCGAATGGTTCGGATGATAACGTTGCTTTCTTGGTAAATAAGTAGCGGAGCTGCATTCTTTTCGGAAGCTGCGGTAATGGAGTTCCATAAATCTAATAGGTAGTTAAGATCCCATTGGAGTTCTTCCAATTTGCGGCCAATACCTGCTGTTCTAACAATAACACCCATGTTCTTAGGTGTTTCAAGCTGAGCCATGACATCACGAAGTTCAGCTCGTTCGTCACCTTCGATGCGACGAGAAATGCCGCCAGCACGAGGGTTGTTAGGCATAAGAACAAGGTAACGCCCAGCCAAACTGATAAAAGAGGAAAGGGCTGCGCCTTTATTGCCACGCTCTTCTTTCTCTACTTGAACAACAATTTCTTGACCTTCCCTGATCACATCTTTGATGTTAAATCGGCCCTTAATATCTTTAGGGTTCTTGGAGAAGTAATCACGAGAGATTTCTTTGAGAGGTAAAAAGCCGTGACGATCAGCACCAAAATCAACGAAGGCAGCTTCGAGGCTTGGCTCTACGCGGGTGATTTTCCCTTTGTAGATGTTGGCTTTCTTTTGAACGCGAGTTCTGTGTTCAATATCTAGGTCGTAAAGTTGTTGTCCGTCAACAAGGGCAACTCGCAGCTCTTCTTCGTGAGTTGCGTTGATTAGCATTCTTTTCATTAATATTTCCAATGGTTTTAGCGCAATAGAACCATGGATACAAAGAGTTAACTAAGGGAGCGTTGGGGCAAGTGCGTCTAGTTTTATGCGTCAATAGCCCGTTTTGGTGGGCCTCAGCTATCAAATAGTAGACGGCGAGTGTACCTTGCCTTGGTCTGAGTATTACTTCTGGCAATTTACCTTTCGCATGATTGCGAGAGGGGCCAATAAATCTCGTGCTCTTTTAGGTTTCTTTTAAAGTGGACTCTGCTCGGTTACGGGAACCATAAGGGCAATGTTAGCAAACGATTTGCGTTAATATTGCTTTTACGTTCTTGGTTTTGCCGTACTGAGTCTTTGTCAGCTTAGTAAGAGAAACCCAACCTTGTTGGTCAGAAGGTTATCAGTAAGTATCGCTTTTGCACGTCAGTGTAGGTGCAATGTAAAATGCGTATTGGTATAAACCGGCGCAATATTACTTAAGTGTACTTGTTGAATGTTTTGTGACGCTAACAGCGGCTGTTATCAATCTGTATGGTATCTATTGTTCTGTTTATTAATTAACACACGACGTTGTGTGCTAATAGAGTATTGTTTGTGTGCGTAACATATGAGGTTTGTGTTTTACCCTGTAGGCCTTTAATCACATTAACCTTTTGTCATTCACCATATGTCGCATGCCTTGTGTTTTATCGCTGATATTTAGTCAATGGCTCGTTAGTTACTGATGCTTCGGGTACTTGTCAATTCTGCGTACGCCATGCTGCTCGAACCATTCAATTGCTGACTTATCATATCTATTTCGTCAAGGCAAAAGAAATATAGCAGGAAAATATAGGTACATCAAATAGATAGAACACGTTATTATCCCGCGATGACTGAATTAGTAGCAAAAAAAGTACAACTCGTCACGGTGACTGACGATCAAGACGGACAGCGCCTTGATAATTTTCTTAAGTCACGTCTAAAGGGCGTGCCAAAATCCATGTTATATCGGATCATTCGTAAAGGTGAAGTGCGTATCAATAAGAAACGTGCGAAGCCTGATACCCGAGTGCAAACCGATGATATTGTTAGGATTCCCCCTGTTCGAATGGCTGATAAAGATCAGTCAGAGCCCCTTGTAGGCAGTCGAATTCAGAACTTAATAAGCAGTAGGATACTTTTTGAAGACGAAGGCCTTATTGTTCTGAACAAACCGAGTGGTATTGCTGTCCATGGTGGGAGTGGGTTGAGTTTTGGGGTTATCGAGGCGATGCGCCAAATGCGTCCAGAATCAACTTTTCTTGAGTTGGTGCATCGGCTCGACAGAGAAACGTCAGGTTGCCTGATGATTGCCAAGAAGCGTTCGGTGCTAAAGCGTTTACATGCTTACTTGCGTGATGGAGGAATGGATAAAACGTATCAAGCGCTAGTTGTTGGCCGATGGAAGGGCAAGCAGCACAGGATTGACTCCCCATTGCAGAAGTTTCATTTGGCCTCGGGAGAGCGGGTGGTTAAGGTGTCTCGAGAGGGTAAAGCCTCATTAACTAACTTTAAGTTGCTAGAACATTTACAGGGAGCTACGTTTGTTGAGGCTAAACCTGTGACTGGTAGAACGCACCAAATACGTGTTCATACCCAATTCTCTGGCCACCCTATAGCGGGTGATGAAAAATATACGTCAAGAGAGCAAAACGAGCCTTTTAAAGCGTTGGGTCTGAAGAGGTTGTTTTTGCATGCGGCTAAAATTGAGATTCCTGGTATCGATGGTGAAAAGTCGATGGTGATTGAGGCACCTCTTGATGATGAATTGGTCTCACTCTTAGTGAAGTTGCGCCGTACAAGTTAGAACCTGAACAAGTATTGGACAAGTGTTCGGCAGTGTTGCGAACGAAAGCAGTTAAGAAATATGGTAAAAGCTATGTTAAAAGATAGGGCAAAAGAATATGAGCTAATTATTTTTGATTGGGATGGTACGTTGATGGATTCCCTTGCAAAAATTGTTAGCAGCATGCAAAAAGCGGGAGGCGATGCGGGTCTTCCTATATTAGATGCTAAAGCTGTGCATGAAATTATAGGGTTGGAACTGGGGATTGCTATCTCGAAATTGTATCCAGAGATTGCCAATAAAGACCTAGAATTTGTTAGAAAGCGCTATTCGCACCATTATGTTGAACTGGATCAGCGGCCAAGTTTGTTTTATCCCGGAATTGAAGCTATGTTGCATCAGTTGGCGGCTACGGATAAAACTTTGAGCATTGCCACTGGTAAAAGCCGTAAAGGGCTGGATCGGGTGTTAAGTGCGGTGGATCTTCATGGTATGTTCGACGGTACGCGATGCGCTGATGAAACAGACTCCAAGCCGCATCCTGCAATGGTCAATGAATTGCTAGCGTTGCACGGTGTGGAGCCTGGTAAGGCTATTGTCGTTGGAGATACAGAATACGACATGGAAATGGCAAAAAGGGCTGGTGTTGATCGTGTGGGTGTTTCTTGGGGGGCGCATGATTCAGAGCGTTTGCACTCGTATGATTTGGTTGGATGTGTAGATACTTCGGCTGAATTGGCTGATATTTTGTTGGGTAATGCTGTTAGATGATTTGGTTGATTCGTTAGCGAGTCACATCATCGGATAAAATAAATATATATAAGAATGCAAAGAATAATAAGGGTAAGCAATGGAAGATAACACAAGCAATAATACTCAACCACAAGAAGCATCAGGTCACGACTCTGGTGGTGGCTCTCGTGATGACAAGGGTCGTGATAATAAAGGCAGGGATCATCGTCGCGGTGGTGGTGGCGGTAATCGTGGTAATAATAGAGGTAACCCTCGTCGTCATGGGCCAAGTAAAGAATGGAAGTTGGTTGAGCAGTTAGCGTTGCAGTCGTTAGAGGAGCAAAAAAAGGCTCGCCGTTGGAGTGTGTTCTTTAAATTAGCAATGCTTGCATACGTGGTGTTTATTTTTGTTGCTTTAAATCCATCAACAGCCGGCGACAGTGCGTCAACATCAAAATCCCATACTGCAATAGTGGATGTTAGTGGTGTCATTATGGCAGGGCGAGAAGCTTCTGCTGATACTATTGTTGGTGGGTTGCGTGATGCTTTTGAAGCTAAGCATTCGAAAGCGGTGATGCTAAGAATCAATAGCCCCGGTGGTAGCCCTGTGCAATCTAATATGGTGTATAACGAAATTATGCGCCTAAAAGAGATGTACGCAGATAAAAAAGTGTATGCGGTTATTACCGATGTTGGTGCGTCAGGGGCATATTTTATCGCAGCAGCAGCTGATGAGATTTATGCTGATCCGGCTAGTATTGTGGGTTCTATTGGTGTCATTAGTGATGGTTTTGGGTTTACTGAAGTAATGGAAAAGGTTGGTGTTGAGCGCCGCGTTTATTCATCTGGAGACAACAAGGCAATGCTGGATCCTTTCTCGCCTTTAAATGCAGGGCAGAGTGCCCATTTTGGAACCTTGCTGAATAACGTCCATGAGCAATTTATTGCAGCTGTTAAGCGGGGGCGTGGTGATAGGTTAAAAGAAACTGACACTATCTTCAGTGGGTTGATGTGGTCTGGAGAGCAAGCGTTGCCTCTTGGATTGATAGATGGCATAGGTAGTCCAGGAACAGTGGCAAGAGATATTATCAAAGAAGAAGAGATTATAGATTACAGTAAACGACCCAATGCACTGCAATCTCTTGTTGACCGGTTAGGGGTTAAAGTTGGGGCAACGATAGCGGAAAGTTTCGGTTCCCATCTCGTTCTAAAGTAGGCAATGTAACTCTGCGTATTTAGCAGACACTAAAAAGGGTGATGTTATTATCAATAACATCACCCTTTTTAGTGTCTGCTTTTTTGTGATCTTTTAAAGCAATTCTCTAAATTAGCTAATTAAGTAATCGGGTTAATAAGTCATTCAAGCGAATTTTACTTTTGTCTAAATTGATAGTTTTGGTGTTTTCTTCATTGGGGGGCTGATTGTCTGCCCAGCTAAGCTCGGTAAGCAGCATGCCATGAACCATGACAATAAAGTCCTCGCCACTGACCACTTTCCTTGATGTGTCGTTATTCATACGAGCAAGTAGCTGGTCTGTTCGGCGACTGAGGTCTCTCAATTCTTGAGAGATTGAGTGGCTATTGTTAGGGCTGTATCGTCGATTTTGAGGGTCGTAACCGATAGGGACTGATAAATCCCGCAGTATTAGACGGAAGTAGGCGGGTTTGCTGCCAAGTATCTCCAATAGCTCAAGAGCACCCCTGTGGAGTGTTTCTTTGGCTGTTTCTCCCGGCTTTCCGTGGTATAGCTGGCTATACGTACGGTTGATGCGGGCAGCCATTGCGGTGAGGATATCCTCTCTGCCGCTAAAGTGTGCATATACTGAAGGAAGTTTGATGCCAATTCTATCGGCAACATCCTGTAGTTTTAAATGCTCTATGCCATGAATGGCAGCAAGCTTCTCCGCTTCGTCAATGATACGTTCTTTTGTATTTCTACGTTTTGGCTGCGGTTGCGGCTGTGGCGTAGGTTGAACTATAGAGGGTTCGTCTGACATGAATGCAGCCCCGAAAACAAGTGTATGTGGCGTTTGATCGGGTGCTTTGCACAGTCAATCAAACCTAACAAACTAAGTGTAGACGGGGTCGGCGATTTAGTGAGCGAATTGTTAGTTTTTTACGGTATATCTA